>CAYSGP010000185.1:0-3302 GCA_964430095.1 uncultured Ignavibacteriaceae bacterium | reverse complement strand
AAGAAAGAATGCTTTTTCTTTTCCGTTCTTTCTGCCATAGTTTTTAAAGGCACTCCATGCTTTTTTAATAGCTCTATCTATTTCTGCGGGACTTGCTTCATAAAATCCCGGTAAAAGTTTGGTATTGTTTGCCGGATTAACGGCCGGGAATATTTTATCACCATCCCCTGATAATTCATTCCCGATAAAATTTAGTCCTTTTAATTCCATTTTATTTTTATTCCACGAAATTAGTTAATGTCCCGATCGGCTCGATTGTAATTGATATTTCATCACCGGTTTTTAAAGTGAAATCGCTTGAAGGGACTATCCCCGTTCCGGTCATTAATAAACTTCCGTTTGGAAAGGAGCATTCCCTGTATAGAAATGAAACCAGCTCATCAAACTTTCTTTTAATTTGATTTATCATAACAGTTCCCGTAAAAGCTTTTTTATTTTCTCTGTTTATTTCCATATGAATAATAGTTTCAGAGGATAAAGTTTTATCTGTTACATAAATACAAGGGCCAAGAGCAGCACATCCTTCATAGGTTTTTGCCTGAGGAAGGTAAAGGGGATTTTCTCCTTCTATACTTCTGGAGCTCATATCATTACCGATTGTATAACCAATAATTTTTCCCGATGCAGTAATCATCAATGTTAACTCCGGTTCAGGAACATTCCAGGAAGAATCTTTTCTAATCCTTACTTTACCGTCCGGGCCCGATATCCTCTGCTTTGCTGCTTTAAAAAATAATTCAGGACGCGCGGCTTCATAAACGCGGGCATAGAAATCGCCTCCTCCTGCATCCTTCGATTCTTCCTGCCTCTCTATTCTGCTTCTAAGGTATGTAACACCCGCTGCCCATAACTCCTGGGACTGGATGGGTGCTTCCAATTGAGATTTCATAATTTCGTCAACATCTTTTACGTTTTTTAATTTTTCAACAATGCTTTTCATTTTTTTATACAGATGATCATCATTTACAAACTCATCCCAGCCTTCATTATTCAATAAAAAAAATTGCTTATCATTTTCAATGAGGATGCCGTTTTTTGTTTTAAATAATTTCATAATAGTCCTTAAACAAATATCTGATAGAAAAGAAAAGCAAAAGCGGCTGCCGATGCACCTAGGATAAAAGTTCCTAAGCTGTAAAGCCTGTAACCTGATTTTATATCAATTCCGGACATTTGAGTTACAACCCAGAAGAAGCTGTCGTTTGCATGGGAAAAGACCATAGAGCCAGCGCCGATTGAGATAACAACCAATACTTTTTCAAGCTCTCCTGTAAACCCAAGTGCACCCATCATCGGAAGCATGATGGAGGAGGTGGTAATAAGCGAAACAGTTGAAGAGCCCTGCGCAGTTTTTATTGCGGCAGCTAAAAGAAAAGGAAGCCAGATACTCAGATTCATGCTGCCTAAAGTTTCTCCAATTACTCCGGCTATACCTGAGTTCTGCAGAACTTTTCCGAAAATACCTCCGGCTCCCGTAATTAAAATAATATTTGCAGCATCTTTCAACGAGCTGCCGATCCATCCTGAAGTTGACAGCATTCTATCAAAATTCAGTTTCGAAGGAAGTGTAAAAGAAAAAAACGTTCCGATTAGCAAAGCGATTACAGGTTCCCCTATAAACGAAATAAAAGCAATAATTACATTGGCATCTGCCTGTTTTCCAAATGATTCCACAATTGACTTTAATACTATTAAAAAGATGGGAGTAAATATGGGAACAGAAGATTTTAAAAATCGCGGTGCTTCTTTTAACCGCTGATTAATAACCTCTTGGCTTAGTTCCGGGCTGGGTTCTATATATGTTTTCGATACATACTTAGTCGCAAATAATAAACCGGGAATTAAAGCAAGTGCCGCTATAATCATTCCCCATAAAATTACTAATCCTAAATCAGCATTCAAGATTCCTGCTGCTGCAACAGGGCCCGGTGTGGGAGGTACAAGAGTATGTGTGGCTGTAAGACCAAGTCCTAAAGCAACGGCAGTAGTTGCGAGAGATATTTTAGCCGTCTTTGTCAGGCTTTTATTGAGCGGGGAAAGAAGAAGAAATCCGCTGTCTGCAAAAACAGGGATTGAAACTATATATCCTATAATACTCATTGCTGCCGGAACCCGGTTCCTTCCAACTATCTTCAACACCTTTTCCGCCATCGTATAAGCCGCACCTGAGTTTTCCATGAATGCCCCTATAATTACACCAAGAACTATTATTAATCCGATCTTTCCAAGAGTATCTCCAAAACCGGAATTTATAGAGCTGATGATTTCCTTTAAGGGCATACCGGCAGAAAATCCGTATAAAATGGAAACAGTAAGAAGCACAATTAATGGATGGATTTTAAGCCGTGCTGAAAAAAAGACTATGAAGACTATTGAAAGGAACAACAGTAATAATAAATACATGCCGAAAATAATTTATGGTTGCCCGAAAAGTACTTGTTAAAACTTAATTAATGCGGTTTAATCATTCATCTTCAGGTTTGAATTCCAAAAGCAAACATTGCTTTAGGCAACTAGTGCAAGTCTCTCGTTACCACAGAACCGGAATTACCCACCAGGATATCGAGATCTGCGCCTTTCTCCGCCTGTTCAACATGATCGAGATAAAGACGGACATAACCTCTGTCTGCAAGAAGCGCAGGCGGCTGCCATTCGGCTCGCCGTTTTTTTAATTCATCATCCGGCACATTTAAATGCAGTTTCCTTTTTTCAACATCGAGTTCTATAATATCCCCGTTTTTTACCAATGCAAGATTTCCGCCGACTGATGATTCCGGTGAAATATGCAGGACAACAGTTCCATAGGCAGTTCCGCTCATTCTCCCGTCAGAGATTCTCACCATATCTTTAATCCCTTTTTGTATTAATTTTTCCGGTAGATCGACATTGCCCACTTCAGGCATTCCGGGATAACCTTTAGGTCCGACTCCCTTAAGTACAATCACGGAATTCTCGTCTATATCCAGATCAGCTTCGTCAATTCTTGCATGATAATCTTCCATGCTTTCAAAAACTACAGCTTTACCTTTGTGTTTCATCAGTCTTGGTGTGGCTGCGGAAGGTTTTATAACAGCACCATTCTCGCATAGATTTCCTTTAAGGACTGCAATACCGGCTTCTGTTTGAAACGGTTTTTCAATAGATGCAATTACATCGCTGTTTGTGCAGACGGCTTTACTGCCGTTTTCAATCAAAGATTTTCCATTAATTGTAAGTGCATCATGATGAAGAAGATCTTTAAGCTCATTAAGCACCACAGGCAAACCTCCTGCGTAAAAGAAATCTTCCATCAAATATTTTCC
>CAYSGP010000184.1:0-3428 GCA_964430095.1 uncultured Ignavibacteriaceae bacterium | reverse complement strand
GGGATGGGTATTGTATATTCGGCAGAAGATACCAAACTGCAAAGAAAGGTTGCAATAAAATTTCTTCCATCCGGTCAATCCCCGGATGAAGAAAACAAACTAAGATTTATTAAGGAAGCCAGATCCGCTTCCGCTTTGAACCATCCTAATGTCTGCATTATTCATTCATTCGAAGAATTCACCAATACCCGAAGCCGAGAGATTGAACATTTCATTGTAATGGAATTTGTATCAGGCTTAACCTTAAGAGAAAAGAATAAAGAAGGCCCGCTTAAAATCATCGATGCGGTAAACTATTCAATCCAGATTGCAGAAGCATTAAAGGAGGCACACAGCAAAGGAATAGCGCATCTGGATATTAAGTCGGATAATATCATGATTAATTCCCAGAACCAGATTAAAGTCATGGATTTCGGGCTGGCTAAACTAAAAGATTCTAAAGATGATCAGCCTGCCGGCGGAACATATGGAACAGCAGCTTATATGTCGCCGGAGCAAGCTTTAGGAAAACCTGCCGGGCTCGCTTCGGATATTTGGTCCTTCGGAGTAGTATTATATGAGATGCTGACCGGCAAGCTCCCTTTTATCCATAATTATGAAGCTGCCGTTATCTATTCAATTATTAATGAAGAACCTGTTCCCCCATCCAGTTTTAGGGATGACATAAATCCCGAAATTGAAAAAATTATTCTAACCTGCTTGGAAAAAGAAGAGCATAAAAGATTCCGTAATCCGGAAGTAATAATTATTGCTTTAAAAAAAATAAAAAAAGAAATAGAACTTTCCGATATAAAGCATGCTATTAATCAAGAGAAAACAGCGGATGTAAAAAAAGAAACGGAGCAGAAACAAGCTGCTATTGTATTTATGAAGTTTGCCGAATATCCGGAATTGATTGAACGGGCAGGTCATGAAAACCTTGTTTGGATTATCGAAGAATGTTCAAAAATAATTAATGAAATTACTCAAAAATACAGCGGTACCCTGAAGAAAATAGAGAACGGAAATATTGTGCTTTATTTCGGGCTTCCCGTTGCAATTGAAAACTCATCACAAAAAGCTTTGAATGCAGCTATTGAAATTTCCGATTCTCTGTTTCAATTCGGAAAAATGAATTCTCTGCCTGCCGATCTTAAACTTAATACCGGAATTAATACAGGAATGGTTATAGCCGGAAGCATCTCCTCGGGATCAAAGATGGAATATACCGTTATAGGCGATGCGGTTGAAGTTGCTTCAAAAATATGTGAATCGGCATCCTATGGTGAAATACTGCTGGGTCAGGGCACTTACAGATATATTAAAAATCATTATGAATTTGAACAGGTGCAGCCGGCTTCATTGAGGGGAAAGCGAGACCCGGTAAAAGTTTATAAGCTTAAATCTGCAAAAGAAAAAAGCGGCTTAAGCATTGATGATTCCGGAAGGATCATTTATTCCGAAATGGTCGGCAGGACAAGAGAGCTGGATAAGCTGGAATTTCTTCTGCATAAAGCAATAAACGGAGAAGGTTCTATTGTAAATATTATTGCGGAAGCAGGCCTCGGCAAAACACGGTTAGTAAGTGAATTTAAAAAGAAAGAGATACTGCAGAGGGTAAATATTCTTGAGGGGAAAGCTTTATCTACGGGAAAAAATATCAGCTTCCATCCAATTATCGATATTCTGAGGCATTGGGCTAAAATAAATGAAAATGATAATGAAAACCAGGGTTTTTCCAAACTTGAAAATTCCATAAAAACTCTTTTTAACGGAGAGTCAGATGAAATTATTCCGTTTATTGCTACTATGATGGGATTCAGATTGTCGGGGAACTATGAAAAAAGGATCAAAGATATTTCCGGCGATTCCCTCAAAAAGCTGATCCAGAACAGTATTCAGAACCTGATTTTAAAAGGTTCGCATGACAGACCGATCATTTTTATTATAGAAGATATTCATTGGACCGATTTATCATCACTGGATTTGCTCCAGTCGCTCTTCAGGCTTGCCGAAAATAATAAAATACTTTTCATCGGCACATTAAGGCCTAATTTCCAGGAAACCGGCGACCGGATAATTTCGATTATCCGTGAAAAATATGCCCGTTTCTATACTGAGATAAACCTTGAACCGCTGAACAATGAAAATTGCAGTCTGCTTCTCTCAAATCTTCTTAAAACAAATGAACTCCCGGTTCACTTGAAACACACTGTTTCCAAAAGCACAGAAGGAAATCCTTTCTTTATTGAAGAAGTGATCAGAACATTAATCGATGAAAATATAATTGAAATTAAAAACGGCAGGTTTCATATTTCCGGGGCTGTAGATGAATTTGTCATCCCCGGAACAATAAAGGATGTCCTGCTTTCAAGGATCGATAAGCTTGATGAACCGGAAAAAAATCTGTTGAAAACGGCATCGGTTATCGGCAGGCATTTCCTATACGACATACTAGTAAAAGTATCCCGTGATTCCGATGATATTGATTCAAGGATCAGATATTTGGAAAAGCTGGAATTAATAAAAGAAAACAGCGATACACGGGAACGTGAATATCTATTTAAACATGCATTGGTGCAGGAAGCAGTGTATGAAACATTATTAAAAAAAAATAAACAGGAGCTGCATCTTAAGACGGCTCGCGTGATAGAAGAATTGTATTCGGAAAGACTTCATGATTTTTATGAAATGCTCGCGCATCATTACGGTAAAGCTAATGATAAGGAGAAAGCCGAAGAATATCTTATAAAAGCCGGGGAAAGAACCTTAAAAACTGCTGCTTCTTATGAGGCTCTTAATTATTTCAGCGAAGCTTTAAAGCTGTACATTCAGAAATACGGCAAAGCAGCGGATAAAGAAAAAATATTCATGCTGGAAAAAAATATCGGGTTATCCTTTTATAACCGGGGATATTTTAGGGATGCAGTCGAACATTTCAATAAAGCCCTCAACGCAATCGGAATAAAAACAAGCCGGAGCAATATCAATGAAACTTTCAGGTTTATATTTAATTTTATATCAATTCTGAAAAACCTTTACATCCCGTTAGGCAGAAAAAAATCTCCCTCCGGAAAAGATTACGAGTTATTTGATATTTTATTCAAGATAGTTACAGCTTATGCCAATATTAACGGTAAAAAAATGTTTTTAGAACTTTTAAACCTTATCCGTTTAAAGATGGATTTTAAGCTTAACGGTGAAGACGGGTTTATTACTTATTCGGTAGCAGGGTCATTGTTTTGTTTCAGCGGTCTCTCTTTCTCACTGGGGAAAAAATTTATAACCAGGGCAAATGATCATGCCTGTCTTCATGGAATCCAGGAAATTTTTCAAAACGGGTATGATGAAACTTTATGCGATTATCTGTCAGGCAATTGGAGAAATTTTAAAAAGATAAATGAAAATCTGCTTGATCTTAAGCTTAGAAAAGGTGATCTGATTTATGT
>CAYSGP010000183.1:0-2652 GCA_964430095.1 uncultured Ignavibacteriaceae bacterium | reverse complement strand
TATCCCAATCCGTTTAACCCTTCGACTGTAATAAAATTTTCAGTTATAAATAATGAGCATGTATCGCTTAAAATATTCAACAGCATCGGCCAGGAAATAGCTGCCCTGGTAAATGATATTTTACCACCCGGAAATTATTCAATAAAGTGGAATGCGGAAAATATTTCAAGCGGAGTGTATTTTTATACTCTTAGAACAGACAACTTTAGATCTACAAAAAAATTAATCTTATTAAGATAAACCATGAATATGCAGACTATCCACGACAAAGGCTGCAAAGAAGCAGCCTTTCGTTACATATAAAAAATTTAATTTTTAAATTAAAAAACCCCGGCTGCTTTAACCGGGGTTTCTACTGTGGAGGCTTCATCGCTCTTACTCTAAAAAATTATCTCACTTCGTTCTAAAGCTAACATTTTCCCCATCCGATGAATTCGAAGTAAAATAATTAACTAATGCGTAGCTTATTCTTTTGACTTTCGGATTCGAATCATTCTTTGCCAGCTTTGCAATCGCTTTAATCCCTTCTTCATCCCCTATCTTCGAAAGTGCAAGAGCTATAAGTATCCGGGTGTTTGCATCTTTTTCCTTCTGCAGCTGATTAATGAGCGGCTGAACAAGCTCCCCAATTTCATACAGCCCCGCAAAGTAGATGCAGCTCTTTCTTAATCCCAGATTATCGGCTTCAATTCCGACTGCTAAGTTTTTAATCATTTTTTCGCTGATGCCGTCCTTAAGATCCGTTAAGTTGCAGCTCAGTAAGTTTTTGGCAAACATGTTGTTGGATATCAATGCCGCCAATAAAATTACTGCAGCCAGTTTTGCTATTTTGTTTATTCGTGCGTTCATTTGTGCCTCCTTATTTTTTATTTTTATGAACTGCTTAATTAAATTTCCTGGGTTAAACTTAATTGATTCAATTGTAACGGGTGTCATTCCCAAGTAAAGCTTTGTAAAAATTTGTCACGGTATTTTGAAAACATTTTTTCCTGAGCTGCGGAGGAATGGAGAAGAGATTTCATAAACTTTTCTAAAAACAGATTTGAAGAAGAAATGAAAGAACTTATAGGCAGATCAAAAAAGGTTCTTTAAAAAATTACATCCCGGTTTTGGGCCGGGATGTATTGGCAGTTATGGTTTGATCAGTGAGGAGACTGAGATGGTGAAGCTTTTTTACTCGAACATTATTTCGAAAATATTTTTTTTGCTTTTATTTTTGCGCCAGAACTTAGTGTATCTTTCCTGTGAAATTAAACCAAGAGGTCCTTCGTAAATGCCGCCGTTTACATAACCGTCATAAACTCTTACAGCAATTACATTATCTTCATTGTATTTAATTAATCCATCAGGAAGATAGTAGCCCCTGAATTGGTTGTATTCCTGATCATGAGTATTTTCCCATTCATTATCTCTGATCTTGCCGGTTGATCCTACAAATTCGCCGTTCAAATAAACTTCATCAAGGTCATCGATCTTTCCCATCATCAGAACCAGCTTTTTCCCTTTTAATCTGTCCGGAACTTTAAAGGTTCTTCTATACCAGCCGAATCCGTCATAGTCTTTATAGCCCTGAGATTCCCAAAACCCCGGGACAATCATCTTGCTCCAGTTTTTATCATTAAAATTTTTATTCTTCCATTCTTTATTATCACCGGCTTTAAATTTCCATTCTCCTTCAAGATTAAGTTCGGCATTTAAAGAATTAGGCTTATAATAAATACCGATATTTCCGTTTGGAATACCGCCCCCTAATTCGGCATCAAAAACTCTCACTGCTATAACATTGTCCTGATTCTTCTTAAAACTGGAGACAGGGACCGGATAGTGTCTGTATGCAAAATATGCCGTTTGATAATGCGGAGGAAATGTTCCGGAAAATCCTACAAGCTTTCCATTTAAATATGCTTCATCAATATCATCAATTGCTCCTAAATCGAGATAAACCATTTGTCCTTTAAAATCTTCAGGAAATCTGAAATGCACTCTATACCATGCATACCCGTTATATCCGTAAAATCCCTCATCTTCCCAGTATGAGGGTACCTTTATTTCTTCCCATTCATCATCATTATAGGAAGGATCAGCCCAATTCATATCATCGCCGATGCTGAACTTCCAGTAACCTTTTAAGTTCACAATTCTATCCCAATCCTGTGCATAGTTAGACTGCATGAATAAACCGAATGTTATAACTGTTAATACTAATTTCATATTTATTATTGCTGACTTCATAATTGTTTCCATAATTTTTACCCCGCTTTTTACTATACGAAATCTAGTTCAATAAAATAACTTATGAGTCATTTACAAGTAAACGATTGTAAAAAATTGTCATGAAATAGTTGAAAAAGTGTTAATTACGGCAAAAAAAACCGTTCCTGTGTTCCAAAGAGGTTTATTTAGAAAATGTGTGAAGAATAAAAACAATGAATAAATGATAGAAATTCAGGCAATAAGTTTATACCCTATTCCATGCACAGTTAAAATAATTTTCGGATGATCCGGATCTTTTTCAATCTTCTGTCTTAATTTTAAAATGAAATTATCAACGGTTCTGGTGGTTGGACTCTCATCATAGCCCCAGACATTGTTTAATAAATCATCCCGGCTTACAGTTGAATTTCGATTATTCCATAAATAACTAAGAATTTC
>CAYSGP010000182.1:0-4399 GCA_964430095.1 uncultured Ignavibacteriaceae bacterium | reverse complement strand
GCCCTTGTTTCCCTTTAAGCATATCGCTTAAAGATTTTAAAGGACGGTTATTGTCGCTTCTTACAGCACTTCCTCTTCTTGAATTATCAAATAAAGCATCAACCGCTTCCTGAAGCATTCTTTTTTCATTTCGAAGAATGACCTCAGGAGCTTTTATATCTATTAATCTTTTAAGACGATTATTTCTGATTATAACTCTTCTGTAAAGATCATTAAGATCACTGGTTGCAAATCTTCCGCCTTCAAGTGGAACCAGCGGTCTTAATTCGGGCGGGATTACTGGTATATAATTTAAAACCATCCATTCAGGCTTGTTCGGAACCTTGCCTTCTTTTTCTTTAAAAGATTCAACTACTCTTAATCTTTTAAGCAGATCTGATTTTTTCTGCTGTGAAGTTTCCTCTTTAAGCTGATCTCTCAACACTTTAGATAAAGACTCAATATCAGTATTCTTTAAAATTTCTTTAACAGCATCGCCCCCGATTTTGGCAATAAATTTTTTAGGATCGGAATCTTCCAATTTTTCATTTCCGGCGGGTACCGAATTTAAAACTTCAAAGTATTGATCTTCAGATATTAAATCTAAACGGCTTAATCCTGTCGGTCCCGGATTAATCACAATATATGATTCATAGTAAATTACTTTTTCAAGTTCTTTTAAGCTGATGCCGATAATATTTCCGATCTTAGACGGCTGTGCCCTGAAGAACCAGATGTGAACAACCGGTACAGCAAGACCGATGTGTCCCATCCTCTCTCTCCTTACACTTTTCTGAGTAACTTCAACACCGCACCGGTCGCAAATAATTCCTTTATATCTTATTCTTTTATATTTACCGCAGAAGCATTCCCAATCGCGAGTGGGACCAAAAATCTTCTCGCAGAATAATCCGTCCTTTTCAGGCCGGAATGATCTGTAATTTATTGTTTCCGGTTTTGTAACTTCTCCATGGGATCTCGATAGTATATCATCAGGACTTGCTAAAGAAATAGTAATGCTAGTAACATCCCGCATTGCATTTTCTTGAACTCGGTATGGCATATTCTAATCTCCTAATTTCTATTTAAAATTTATCAACCGGTTAATTAATTTTTATATCAAGCCCTAATCCCTGGAGTTCTTTAATCAAAACATTAAAGGATTCAGGGATATTCGGCTCCGGCAGATTTTCACCTTTTACTATCGCTTCATATACTTTAGCTCTTCCCGCCACATCATCGCTTTTTACAGTTAATATTTCCTGCAGGATATGAGAAGCTCCATAACCTTCAAGTGCCCATACTTCCATTTCTCCGAATCTTTGCCCCCCGAACTGCGCTTTGCCGCCTAGAGGCTGCTGAGTAATCAGAGAATATGGTCCGATTGATCTGGCATGTATTTTATCATCAACCAAATGGCTGAGCTTTAGAATATAAATATACCCGCATGTTACTTTTTGATGAAATTTCTCGCCGGTTCTCCCGTCATAAAGATCAGTCTTGCTCCCTTTTTCCAAGCTTGCTTTCTCAAGCCACTGATCAACATCTTCCATTTTAGCCCCGTCAAAAATAGGCGTTGAGAATCTGAGACCAAGCTTCTTCCCTGCCCAGCCTAAAGCAGTTTCATAAAGCTGACCAAGATTCATACGAGAAGGCACTCCAAGAGGATTAAGGACAATATCCACAGGAGTTCCATCGGGAAGGAACGGCATTTCCTCAATAGAAACAATCTTAGCAACTACACCTTTATTACCGTGGCGCCCCGCCATTTTATCGCCTACGGCCAATTTTCTTTTTTTAGCCACATAAACTTTAGCCAGCTGGACTATTCCAGGAGGAAGTTCATCACCGCTGGTAATTTTAATTTTTTCTTTCTTATATTCTTCTTCAATATCAGCATGAACATCAAAATAATTTTTATATAAAGTATTTATATGATGGTTTGTTCTCTTCGATTCAACCCATTCCAAAGTATAATCGAGCTTTGTGACATCTTCCATAGATGAGAATGTATTTTCCTTTATTACAGTGCCGTTCCTTAAAACCACGCTTCCATCAAGATCGCGAATACTTACTGAAGTCTGGCCGTCAGTTAGTTTAGTCAGCTTCTCAACTAATTTTTCATAATGTCTCTTCAATGCCTGGTTATGCTCGTTATCGAGATTTTCCAACGCTTTCTTCTCAACTTTTTTAGATTCATTATCTCTTCTTTTTCTGCTGAAGAGCCTGGTTTTAATTACAGTGCCTTTTAATCCCGGAGGTGCTTTCAGGGAAGCATCTTTCACATCGCCTGCTTTATCTCCAAAGATAGCTCTCAACAATTTTTCCTCAGGAGTCGGATCGGTTTCACCTTTCGGAGTAATTTTTCCGATGAGGATATCATTTTCCTTAACCTCGGCACCTTCACGGATAATTCCGTTTTCATCCAGATTCTTTACTGCTTCTTCACTTACATTAGGAATTTCACTGGTTAATTCTTCTTCACCGCGTTTTGTTTCTCTAACCTGGAGTTCAAATTCTTCAATATGTATCGATGTATAAATATCTTCACTTACAACTTTTTCACTGATTACAATAGCATCTTCAAAGTTGTATCCTCTCCATGGCATAAATGCAACAAGAACATTTCTTCCGAGGGCTAGTTCACCTTCATCGGTAGATGAACCATCGGCTAATACATCTCCTTTTGTGAGTTTCTGTCCTTCCTTAACTAAAGGCCGCTGGTTAACACAAGTTTCCTGGTTAGTACCATGAAACTTTGTAAGTCTATATACAACACGCTTTACATCATCAAATCTTGTAATTGCTTCAATACTGTTAGGATTAACATCGTACTTGACAATTATTTTATTGGAATCCACATACTCAACAACGCCGTCATCTTCAGCAACAATAACTGCTCTAGAATCTGCCGCAACTCTTTTTTCCAAACCGGTACCCACTATTGGTGTTTCAGGCCTTAATAAAGGTACAGCCTGGCGCTGCATATTAGATCCCATCAGAGCTCTGTTGGCATCATCATGCTCGAGGAATGGAATTAACGCAGCAGCCGCACTTACAATCTGTGAAGGTGCAACATCCATAAATTGAATATTTTCCGGTGTAGAAATAGGGAATTCACCTCTATTCCTGGATTTAACTCTGTCGCTTACAAATTTCTGATGTTCAGTTAAAGGAGCATTTGCCTGTGCAATTGTAAATTGATCTTCCTGTTCGGCAGTCAGGTATTCAACAGTGTTAGATACTTTTCCTTTTTCAACCTTCCGGTACGGACTTTCGAGGAATCCATATCTGTTTACTCTAGAGTATATAGTTAAAGAAGAAATTAAACCGATGTTCGGACCTTCCGGGGTTTCAATCGGACACAAACGGCCGTAATGCGTGTAATGCACATCTCGAACTTCAAATCCAGCACGCTCTCTTGTTAAACCGCCTGGACCCAATGCGGACATTCTTCTTTTATGAGTCAGCTCAGCAAGCGGATTTGTCTGATCCATAAACTGCGACAATTGATTCGTCCCGAAGAACGCATTTATAACCGAACTTATAGTTCTAGCATTTACAAGATCTTGCGGTGTAAAACTTTCGGTATCCCGCATATTCATCCGTTCTTTAATAGTTCTTGCCATACGCGACATTCCAACCATGAACTGCTGACCTAGCTGCTCGCCGACAGTTCTGACTCTCCTGTTTCCCAAATGATCTATATCGTCAACAGATTCATTACCATTTTTCAGATTTATGATATACTTCATTATGGCAATAATATCATCAGTAGTCAGGATAGTAGTAGTTTCAGGGATATTGAGCTTTAATTTATCATTCATTCTATGCCGGCCTACTTCACCGAGATCATATCTTTTATCATTAAAGAACAGCTTATCAATTAAAGCCTGTGCAGTATCGAGATCAGGCGCTTCACCTGATCTAAGCTGACGGTATATGGCATAAAGTGCTTCTTCTTTTGTATGGGCTGTATCTTTTCTTAAAGTATTTACAATTAAGTCCTGGTCAGGTACGGTATCGGCACTGATCAATTTAATTTTTTCTATTTCAGCTTCTTTTAATCTTTCAATATCCTCTTCCGAAAGGACGCTGTCCTTTGTAAGGAAGATTTCGCCGGTAGCTATATCAAAAATATCGCTGGCGATAGTTCTTCCTACATATTTTTCAATCTTAACTTTATTAATATCAATTTCTTCCACTAATTTGAATAAAGTTAAAATTTCTTCATCCGAAGCATATCCAATTGCTCTAAGCAGTGTAGTGGCAGGGAATTTTTTTCTGCGATCGATATACACGTACATTACAAAATTAATATCGGTGGCAAATTCTACCCACGAACCTCTTAATGGAATAATCCTAGCCGAATAAATGGGAGTGCCGTTCGGATGGACTGTTTGTGAAAAAGCAACACCCG
>CAYSGP010000181.1:0-4264 GCA_964430095.1 uncultured Ignavibacteriaceae bacterium | reverse complement strand
GATTGCGGGTTGCCATTAGGATCAGCTGCAAAACTTTTTTTAAGAGTAAAATATCACAAGGAGGAGATATGAAGAAGATAATATTTATTACTCTTTTTCCTATTGTTTTTCAATTTGGCTGCAAACATGCAACTGAACCTGCAGAAGTTATTTACGTTAGTTATGAAATAGGAAATGATTTTCAGGATGATTTTGTAATACTTACTCTGGATGGCGGAATTCTTCTTGAATCAATAATTACAACAGAATATACTCTCAGCCTTGCATGGTCCAGCGGGTTGCAAAAACTTTCAAAAAAGAATCATATATTGAATTTTTTCGCTGTTGAATATGGCGTTCAAAAAGATTTTCAAATTGATACTGCAAATGATACATCTACTGTTTTGATAAGTTTTCATAAAAATACTAACCAAATTGATATCAGACAAATAAAAGGAAGAACGATCCGGGATTAGCTAAAGTTCCTGTTTTCATTGTTCAATATTCCAGGCACAGATTCATTTTGCTTAGTTTGAGCAATTTTGGGAAGATAAAATATGCCCAGCAGCAAAATTATAAAAGTAAACAATGCGCCGGTTAGAAAGGGGAAAGGGTAACCTAAGAATTCGAATGCAAAACCGCCCCAAAGCGGCCCGAGCACTCTGCCGAAGGCAGATAAGGATTGATTTACTCCGAGAGTAATCCCCTGCTCCGATTCCGAAGCAACTTCAGAAATTAAACTTAAGATTGTAGGCTGCAGTGTTCCGGTTCCTATAGAAAGGATTACTGCATCTACTGCAAGCACCGCAAATGAACCGCTGTACGGAATTAAAGCTAATCCGGTCATCATAAAAAAAGCACCGAATATTATGAGTTTTTTTTCACTTATAAATTTTGAGATAAAATGTAATAATCCTCCCTGCACCAAAGCGGATGAAAGTCCGATAATTCCGTACATGTAACCATTCTGCTGGTCGGTAAAATGATAAACTTTATACCCAAGCAGAGCAAATGTCCCGTAAATATTTGCCATCGAAAAGGTAAGAATGAAAAAGAGGATGATAAGCAGAGAAAGGTCCGGCTTACCGAATATTTTTTTCCAGGAACTTATATCAATTAATTTTCTTTTTCTTATTGCTGCCTGTTCCCTGTTTAAATTTGATTCAGGCAAAAATATAAGAGTAAGAGTACAAGCCAGCAGAGAAAAAGAAGCGCTTCCAAATCCGGTAACCATGTATGAGAATTTTGACAAATAGCCGCCAATCATCGGACCAAATACAAAACCCAAACCGAAAGCAGCACCTATAAGACCCATCCCTTTTGTCCTCTTTTCCCTTGGAGTCACATCGGCTATATATGCCTGCGCAACTCCGATGCTGCTTCCGCCAATCCCGGCAATGATTCTCGATAATAAAAGAACTAAATATGTTTTAGTAAAGGCAAATATTAAATAACCGGCGGCATTCAGCAGCAGTGTCAGAACAATGATAGGTTTTCTGCCGTATTTATCAGAAAGCTCTCCCATGAATGGATTAAAAAAGAACTGAGTTAATGAATAAACTGCAATTGCAATTCCGATTGCAGTTTCATCAACCCCGAGAAGTTTTGTTGAAAAGGTCGGGAGAATCGGTATTAATATTCCGAACCCAAGCAGGTCGATAAAAACGGTAAGAAAAATCAGAGTTAAGGGAGTAGGTTTTTTCACTGCTTTATCAGTTCTTTAATTACCGCATCAGCAAATTCGGAAGTCCCTATATAAGAATCTTTATTAATATCCCTCGTTACATAAACTCCCTCCCGGATCACTGAGGCAAGCGCAGTTTCAATTCTCTTTCCAGCCTCAATTTCACCCAAATAATCAAGCATCATTACCGAGGCCAAAATTACTGCGGAAGGATTGGCAATATTCATTCCTGCAATATCCGGAGCAGACCCATGAACTGCTTCGAAAATACCTATGCCCTCGCCGATATTCGCACCGGGCGCCATGCCCAAACCGCCTACAAGACCGGAAGCTAGATCTGAGAGTATATCTCCGAATAAATTTGTAGTAACAATACAATCAAATTGGTAAGGATTCATCACCATCTGCATAGCCATATTATCTACTATCTTATGATCAAATTCTACCTGAGGATATTCTTTTGAAACCTCTTCGCCTACATCCAGGAATAACCCTCCGGTAAATTTTAAAATATTTGCTTTATGCACCAATGTAAGTTTTTTCCTTCCGTGCCTTTTAGCATATTCAAATGCATAACGGATTATCCTTTCTGATCCTTTGCGAGTCACAATGCCGATTGTTTCAGCTGCAGACCTGCTGCTGTCAATGTAATGCTCTATTCCGGAATAAAATTCTTCAAGATTTTCCCTAAAGATTATCAAATCAATATGATCAAAATAAAGTGTTTTAATTCCCTTAAATGTCTTTGCCGGACGCTGGTTAACATAAAGTTCGAATTCCTTTCTCAGAGCAACATTAACACTTCTAAATCCCTTTCCTACAGGCGTGGTTAAAGGTCCCTTCAATGCAACTTTATTTCTTTCAATTGATTTAATAACTTCCTCAGGCAGCGGATCCCGGTACTTCTCCAATGCAGTCATACCGGCTTCAGTAATTTCCCATTCAACCTTAACACCGGAGGACTCAATAACTCTTGCTGCAGCTTTGGTGATCTCGGGACCAATTCCGTCGCCTGGTATTAAAGTAATTTTATGCATCACCTTATTTCTTATTGGTATTTATATGAATAGGGTTTGTAAAGATTAAAATAGATCCGGCAGATTAAATTTTTCTAGAAATGTAAATATAGCAGAATAGCAGTCATCCCCAAATAAATGAGAATACATTTATTTTCTGAAATCAATTCTGAAATTGCCGTTTAGGAGGGTGACTTTAGAATTTTTACCATCGTTTGTAAATCTGCTTAGAGCCGTAAACTCCAATTTACCATTTAAGCCGTGACTATCTTTCTGGTAAATGTGCAGGAAACCTCGAGTAATAACAAAAGAAAAATCTGATTTTCTCTCAAAAAAACTAATAATTACACTGTTATCTTCAGCCGGTAATTTTATATATTGTTTTTCTATTTCATCTATTGAATTTATGTTAGGCCAATTGATCGTTAAAACAAAATCATCATTAGAGGTTTCAATTGTAAAAAGATTTCCGGTGGCAAAAAGATTTCCGGAAGCCCCGGATCTTATATGGTTTTCAAATTTTTTCCCGTTTAATTCGCCTTTGAATGATCCTTTATACAAAATTTCAATATCTTGTCCGAATCCAGGCCTAACAGACATGTACAGAAAAAATATCAAAAAAAATTTTTTACTAATGATCATGATTACAAACTTCAGGGAAAAGCACGTTTTTAATTGTAAAAAATATAAATAAAATAAGTAAAAGTATACCTTATAGAAACAATAATTTTAAACGGCTTTAAGCTGTTTGTGCCTGAATAATCATTACATAAGTTCAGGTGTTTCTTTTCTCGTGCGGATAAATTAAGTTTAAAGTAAAATAAAAACATTCTTTAAAGGAGGATGTTATGCCTGTAAAAAAATTAAAGGAATTCCTGGACCAGAATAAAATTAGATATATCTCCATCACTCATTCCCCCGCTTATACCGCTCAGGAAATTGCTGCTATGGCTCACATACCGGGAAAGGAACTCGCAAAAACCGTAATGATTAAATTCGACAACACAATGGGAATGGCAGTTCTGCCTGCAAACCATAGAGTTGATTTCGATATGCTTAAGGAGTTAACAGGAGCTGAATTTATTCTTCTTGCAACAGAAAATGAATTTAAATCATTATTCCCGGGATGCGATCCGGGAGCAATGCCTCCTTTTGGAAATCTTTATAATATGCCAGTTTATGTTTCTGAAGCGCTAGCTAAAGACGAAGAAATAGTTTTTAATGCCGGTTCCCATACTGAGCTGATAAAAATGAACTATAAAGATTTTGAAAAGCTTGTACAGCCGAAGGTAATGGAATTTTCTTTTGTATAGTATTACCTGTAAAGATGATACTTTTTTAGATTTATTCAAGCTTACTTCCATTTCATTTTAAATTAATGACAATTAAGAATTCACAAGTAATCAGTATACTTTTCATCTGATTATTATTTTATTCGTAAACTTTCCGTGATATTCTTGTTATAAAGATCAAATACTTTTTAAGCTGAAATAAATCATAAACTTAAATATAGGAAAACGAATATGTCTCGGATAATTGCAGTAACGGGAGCCACGGGCAAAATTGGTAAAGCAATTTCAGAAAA
>CAYSGP010000180.1:0-6774 GCA_964430095.1 uncultured Ignavibacteriaceae bacterium | reverse complement strand
AGCGCACTGCCGAAAACATCGCCGACAAATCTGGAGTAGGTTGCCCAGTTTGTACCGAATTCAAATTCCATTACAATTCCGGTGGCTACACCCAATGCAAATGTTAAAGCAAATACTTTAACCCAGAACTTTGTCATTCTTTCATATAAAGGATTTTTTGTTTTTAGATATGTTCCTTCCATCAAGACAAGAATAACACCCAGACCGATGCTTAAGGGAGGGTAGATATAGTGAAAACAGATTGTAAATGCGAATTGAATTCTGGCTAATATTTCTGTGTCCATTTTACGAACTCCGTTTTTTTATCACACCAGAATAAAAAATTAGAAAATCATAATAACAAATAAGGAATAAATAATTATATAATGCAAAAGATTCGCTGAGTTTCTGAAAATTCTATATTAAATTCATATCTGTCTAAAATAAATTCGAAAGAGAGTACAAGTTTGATAAATAAATTGTTTTGTACAGATTCTAACCTGGCAGTCGGCCTGTTTGCCGACAAGGCAGGCAAGACAGGTCTGAATCCAAAACAATCCCTATGTCTGAATCAGTAATATGCTGTCCATACCGCAAAGCGGGATTAGCTTACAATAAGGTAATAAGGTTATTGTATAGGTAGTTATACTATGTTACTAAGGTTAAATGATTTAATAAGGTTTCCTTTTTCACTGTAATTATTTTGGATTACTTTAGAATAAAAAATCTTCCTTAAAACCTTATCATTTAACCTAACCTTATTAGTACAAATCTCCCCTCAAAAATTTAACCCTGCCTTGCCGGCCCTCGGCTTTGCCGCGAGGCGAGCAGGCAGGCTTATTACCTTATCCAATTTATCAACCTTACCATTTACCCTATTCTTCAGGATGAATATTTTGACAGATCATGTTAAATTATAAAGTTTCATTGTTTATATAATAATTCATTATTATTGCTTGATTTCAAAAAAAATATTTTAGAGAATTATATTGTATAAAGTTTATTTCATGTTGATATTTTTAACTGCTTATATACATCCCGGTTTTTGTCAGGGTAATCTCAGTATTGGGGCTTACTTGGGCGGAGGCAGCATCAGCGGTACTTCTCTGCCCCAGGGCAGTTTCACTTCTTCAATTTTCCTGGAAACGAGCAGTTTTTTGCTTGAAACGATAAATCTCAGGTTCAACTTTATATACGCTGAAGATTTTAATATTCTTCTTCCCGGCAGCAGGAACAATTATTATCCGTTTTTAAAAGCATTCTCGGTCCGGGGAGTTGCATCTCAACCATATGGCAAGAATTATTTTGCAGAAGAAACTATCGGATTTATAATAATTGATGACAGGACTTTTGCCGGAGTGAATGAATTAAATTATGGTACTGTATTTTCTCTGGGAACGGGAATTGATTTTAGAGCTCTGAATCTGAAAGGATTCAAAGTTGGTGTTGGCTTGGAATATGCAATTACATTCGGAAAATCTTTTGCAAAGTATTTCTCTCTGCACTTACAAAGCCAGTATTTCTTTTAAGCTTCTCCTCTAATATTCCGGGATATCCTGGATTTTCCACAAACCCATCGATTTATCGGGAAGATTCACCCTGCCGGAAAAACAGGCATCATTAATTATTTTAGCAGGCCTGGGGAGATTGAACGGCGGCAGTTCAAGGTTTATGGGATGAAAAAGCCCTAAAAGAATATCTTCATTTTTCAACCTGCTGATGTATGTCGAAGCAAGAAGATATTTTGATTTGCTTTTTTTTATCTGTTTTAATGCGGCAATTATTGATTCATTAGGAAGATGTGGCAGGCAGTCTCTGCAGAATATAATATCAACCTTGGGTAAATCATCAGATGTTATATCCAAAGTTAGGAATGAGTTTTTTCCGGATCCGTATTTTTTATTATTCTCTGAAATGATTTCTTCGACAATATCTGCACCGATATATTTTTTAACCTGGAGGTCAAGATGTCTCATCCAAAAAAAATCTCCGCAGGGGATATCAAGGAAAGATTCCGGGTTTAAATTCTTTATCAGCAGCGGCAATTCTTTTTTAACAGATTCCGTATTTTCCATTGTGGATCCGTCGCCCGATCTAGTTTCTTTATTTCCCCAGAGATTGCGCCGGTAAATTTTAGTAAAAATTACTTCATTCCGGGATTTTCCCGCGATTGTTTCGTAGAGAAAATAATATGACTGTTTAGCCCAATTAAATAAAACAGGGCAGCTTTCCCTAATTATTGATTTAATCATCAGATTAAACCGGTCTGAAATATCTCATTTATTTTGTTTCCGAGCTGACCATAGATGAATCTCCAACAGCCTTTCCGTTTAAAAGCTCATCTGTTAGTCTTTCGGCATTATAAACTTTTTTCAGGGCTTCGATCATTCCTTGGGAATGAACTGCAACCATCCGGTTTTCTTCCTCTCTGAAAATAAAATTGCCGCGAAGGCTTTGGATATTCCCGTCAAATGCAAGCCCCACAATTTCTGAGTGTTCATTAATTACCGGGCTTCCGGAATTTCCGCCGATAATATCATTTGTAGAAACAAAATTAAAAGGGATTTCGAGATCGAGATCTGGGGGAGGATTCTGCCATCTTTCGGGCAGATCCCACGGGGACTTCTTGCTGAATGAATAATATCTGTCATACAGCCCATAGAATGTTACCATGGGGGGAGCCACAGTTCCGTTATAAGGATATCCTTTCACTACACCGTCTGAAATCCTGAGAGTAAATGTTGCGTCCGGGGGAATAGTTGTCCCGTAAATTTCAAAAACCGCTTTTCCCAATCTTTGCTCCGCTAATCCGCTCCTTGAAACAAGCACACTCAGTTTTGACTGGAGAGAAGCTTGTTTCTGTATTGCATAAGAGCGAAAATATATAAAAGGATCGTCGGAGTTCAATATGGCATCGGGTCCCCTTCGGATTAAGGCAAGGACTTTTTCCGCAGTTGTGAGCTGCGATTTCTTCAACAGGTAATCAACCGCCTCGGAAGAATTTAATCCGTTAGTAAGTTTTTTTACCAGAGGATGCTCTTTTCCCAAATACTTAATCATTAAATCCAGCTTTATTTCCAGAAGCTTATTATTATAAGCAGAATCAAAATCTGACGGAAAAATTGCTGCAATAGCAGTATCGATCTCGGATTTCCGGTAGCCTTCTGATCTTTGACTCTCAGGGAGTTTCATTTCTTCGGCTAAATCCAGTACATCTTTGGCAATGTAGAAGTATTCAGGAGTTAATATCGGGTTCATAGAAATAATATATAATTCATTGGAAACTTTACTCAATTCCGCTTCCGCTTCATCAATATTATCCCAAACATCGCCGTATTTCTCATTTAACTCTGTCTTTGACTTTACAGCCGTTTTGAGCTTCTGTTCAAAATCTCTCTTCCTCTGCATCAGAACAGGATCCCTTAATCCGCTTAACATTCCGTTGTAAGCTTTTTCAGAATTCTGATAACTTAAAAGTTTCACCGTAAGCTCGTCAGCTTTTGCCGTATCCTCTTTGATCATATCCTGATAAATGGATATAAGACCTTCAATCAGATCCAGCGTACGGGGATATTGAATGTCTCTCATTGATTCCAGTTGTGCAAAAGTTTTCAGCCTGTCGGTCGATCCGGGATTCCCGACTACAAAAACAGGACTGCCCGGAGCCGGTCCATTCGGACTCCACCTAAAATAATTTTCGGTTTCCAGAGGCACACTGTCTTCATAAACTCTAAAGAAGGAGCAATCCAAATTATAACGCGGGTATGTAAAATTATCAGGATCTCCGCCGAAAAATCCTATTTGAGATTCCGGCGCAAAAACCAGTCTTATATCCGTATATCTTTTATATCCATACAAGGAAAATTTTCCTCCGTTGTAAAGGGGTACGGCGGATACTTCGAGGCCGGTTGCATCAGATTCCCTGGATTCAATCTCTCTAAGTATCGAATCTTCATTCATCAATTTTTCCCTTTCGGTCCCTCCTTTATCAATTTCAGCCTGCACTTCGGCAGTAATATCTTTTATTAATACCAGCTGATCTACAAACAACCCCGGAACCGATCTCTCTTCTTCCAATGTTTCTGCATAAAATCCGTTCTTTGATAAATCTTCCCCATCCTTTTGAACTTCTACAATACTTTCCCTTGCACAATGATCGTTAGTCATAATTAGTCCGTCGCCGGAAACAAATGATGCGGAACAATAATCGGCAAACCGCAGAGCAGACAATCTTACATGATCAAACCAATCCTGAGTTGGAGTGAAATTATATACTTCCGAAAAATAATTTGTAGGTGGATATTCAAACGTCCACATTTTACCCATATCATATTTGCCGGCTTTTATAGTATCAAGGCCCAGCCAATTGTAGCTGTTTAGTGAGCTCTCTTTTGTTGCCGAACAGCTTATCAGACTGATTGCTGCTAGTGTCAATAGGACGGAGACATTAAATATTTTAATTAATTGTTTCATTGAAATTTTCCGCTGATATTTTTTCTATTATTGTTTCAAACTTATCACATTTAATACATAGTACAAAAAATTTTTTAAAATAGCCCGTGCACTTAATGAGGTAATCATTAAGATCACTCGACAGGTAAATTGAGAGGGATTAAAGAAAAACCGGGATAGGAATTGCAAGATAATGATATCAAGCAATTTACATAGATTGTCTGGAATTTTATCTCTTTATTTCTTTAGATATATCTGCCGAGGCAGATAAAAACAATTCCTGAAGCTTATATATAAGAATCAGGCTGATAAAGAGGTTCTATTTCCCATTCATCTTCTATTGTTCCTACGCAGTGAGAGCATTTAGGAACGTTAAAAACAACTTTTTCTTCGCTGGCACTTGCCCTAACAAAATTCAAAATTGTCTTGCAGCTGGAACATTGGACAATATGAGATGTAGTGGTTTTAGCACTGCACTCAGGACAAATGAAGCCTAAGTCCCCCGGCGATTCGTCTGGGTTTACTAAAAATATTGAATTACATTTAGAGTTATTGCATTTTGCGAAGTGCCACTTAACTGTATCTTTAGTAGCGATAATATTTTCCCTTAATTGTTTTTGTATTAACATAAGAACTTAAAAATCAAAAATCTATTGAAAAATAATTCTCCCGGTAATTTTATTTTTATTTCCTTTGCACAAAGATTGAAGCACAAATTTATTATTTTTAAGAAGGGAAATAAATTCATTATTAATTGTACGATAAATTTTTCCTCTCTAAACTTATAAGGAACAGCATCTTATGGATAAAATCAAATCTTTTAAAGCATACGATATAAGAGGAAAGGTTCCCGATGAACTCAATCGGGAGATGGCAGTGAAAATCGGCGAAGCATTTGCAGAATTTATAAATGCCAAGACTGTTGTTGTAGGTCACGATATAAGAAAATCTTCCGGAGAATTATCTGAAGCACTTACTAAAGGATTGATCAAAAAAGGTGTTAATGTAACAGACATTGGACTCTGCGGCACTGAAATGATTTATTTTGCCACATCTGCGCTGGAAACTGACGGGGGGATAATGATAACTGCCAGCCACAATCCCCCTGAATACAATGGGATGAAATTCGTACGAAAAGGTTCAGTACCGGTCGGATATGATTCAGGTTTAAACGAGATTGAAAAAATGATTACCGCTAATAAGCTGGGAAAAGATTCTAAAACAAGCGGAAAGATTGAAAAACGGGACGTAATGAATGATTTTATCACTCATCTGCAAAAGTTTTATGATCCAAAAAAAATAAAACCTTTCAATGTTGTAGTTAATGCCGGAAACGGATGCGCAGGCTTAGCTTTGAATGAACTGGGAAAAAAGCTTCCCGTAAAAATGATAAAAATATTTAATGAACCCGATTCCGATTTTCCTAACGGCGTCCCCAATCCTCTTTTAATTGAGAATAGAAAATCTTCGATTGATGCCGTAATAAAAAATCATGCTGATTTAGGAGTAGCCTGGGACGGCGATTACGACAGATGTTTTTTCTTTGATGAGAAGGGAAATTTCATCGAGGGTTATTATATAGTAGGTCTGCTTGCAAAATCCATTCTTAAAAAAAATCCGGGAGGAAAAATTGTCCATGATCCCCGGCTGGTCTGGAATACGGTTGAAGTTGTAAAGAACAGCGGCGGTGTCCCTGTGCCTTCAAAAAGCGGACATGCATTTATAAAGCAGAAAATGAGGGAAGTAAATTCGGTCTACGGAGGAGAAATGTCCGCGCATCATTACTTCAGGGAAAATGCATATTCCGACAGCGGGATGATTCCCTTTCTCCTGATTCTTCAGCTCATGTCTGAAGAAAATAAACCGCTTTCGCAGTTATTAAATGAGATGATTGAGAAATATCCCTGCTCAGGTGAAATAAATTCTACCATTTCGAATTCTTCTGAAAAAATAAAAGAGCTGGAGAAAAAATATTCAGAAGGAAAAATTGATAAAATAGACGGACTGAGTGTGGAATTTGATAAATGGCGGTTCAATGTAAGGGAGTCGAACACCGAACCGATCATCAGGCTTAATGTTGAAAGCAAAGGCGACATTAAGCTGATGGAAGAAAAAACAGAAGAGCTGCTGAAGCTGATCCGGAGCTGAAGCAGTATTTCGAATTTCTGATTTCGAATTTTTAAGGAGCCATGGTTTCTAAATCCGAAATCCGCATACCGAAATTCGAAATTTTTTTATTGCACTTCGATTTTAAACGATACTTTCAGTTTCTCCCACTCGAGCGAAACTGCAGCCGATTTTTCCCCGGTTTTTGTAAATGTATAAGCCAGCCATTCCTGGTAA
>CAYSGP010000179.1:0-22264 GCA_964430095.1 uncultured Ignavibacteriaceae bacterium | reverse complement strand
TTCCTACTCCATAATAACATACTGGTCAGGTTCATATTCATAACCTTTTACAATTTCATTAATGTTTAAAACTTTTCCGCATTTTTTGCATCTTTTATCATACCCGACTCTGCCGTTATCATCCTTATGAAGCTGATTGAAGCTGATTGTTTCTTTTGTATCAATCGCACTGTAGATCCTTATAGGTATAGTTACAAGAGAAAAGCGGATATGACCTTTCCAAATAGCTCTCATTTTATCACCTCTTTTATTATCACTTCTATTTATGAATCAAGAATGTGAAAATTAATGATAAAACATAATAATTATTCTTGGTAATAGTCAATGACATTTTTCTCATGAGAAGGTTATTCCATGAATATTTTGAATGGTTTTCTTTTTTCAAATTAAATTTACAGGGGGAAATATCTCTTCACCTTTTCCGTTCAGATAGTTTATTTTAAAGTTTTTCATGATTAACTTTAGCTGAAATTTTAAATTTTCTAATAGGGTTGCAGCTTATATTGCTTCCTTATTAAGGTTTTTTCAACTTTTTCGTAATTAATCCAAGAGAAAAAAATAAAGTGCAAGAAAAAATTGAAAATACAGCTGAAGAATCGGAAGAAAAATTTAGAAAGCTTGCAGAAAAGACATTCGTCGGTATTTATATAATTCAAGATGATGTATTCAAATATGTAAATCCTAAGTTTGCAGAAATTTTTGAATATGAAATTGATGAAGTTATTGATAAGCTGGGACCGTTCGATCTTACTCTTCCCGCCGACAGGAAGATCGTAAAAGAAAATATTTCAAAAAGATTATTGAATGAAATAGAATCTCTTCAGTATGAATTCAGAGGCCGGACTAAAACCGGAAGGACAATAAATATAGAGGTTTACGGTTCGCGGATGACATATCTGGGGAAATCGGCTATAATCGGATCGCTTCTGGATATTACTAAAAGGAAACTTTCAGAAACGATGCTGCTTATGCTTTCGGAAGCGGTTAAACAGTCCTCAGCATCAATTCTCATTGCAGATCCGGAAGGAAAAATTGAATATGTAAACCCGAAATTTGAAGAAATAAGCGGCTATTCGGCTGCGGAGGTAATAGGAGAATCGGCAAAAATATTTATAACAGAAAATCTGTCCGACGAACTTTACGGCAGTATTTTTGAGAAACTGAAATCCGGTATTTCATGGTCGGGGGAGCTGCAGCATAAAAAAAAGAACGGGGAACTTTACTGGGTACATTGTGCCTCATCCGCAGTAAGAAATGCGGAAGGGGAAATAGTTCATTTCGTGTCCAATGAAGAAGAAATCACAGAACTTAAAAAATCTGAAACGCTATTAAAGGAGGCTAAGAAAAAAGCCGAAGAAATGAATAGATTAAAAACAGTTTTTCTTGCCAATATGAGCCACGAGCTCCGAACTCCAATGATCGGAATATTAGGATACGCTGAATCTCTTTATAACGAGCTTTCAGGAACAGATTTAAGTGAAATGGCGGGAATCATCCTGAAGAGCGGCAACCATCTGATGGAAACTTTAAATTTAATTTTAGATCTATCCAGGATTGAGGCAAACAGGCTGGATATTCAATTAAAGGAATTTAATGTTTCAAATATTGTGCTGGATGTCGTGAAACTTTTTTCAGTAGCTGCAAAAGAAAAATCCTTAGTATTGAATACTGTCATCAAAGACAGCAAAATATCTGCACTGGTAGACCGGAGAATGTTTTCACAAATAATACAGAATCTGGCTGCTAATGCAATAAAATATACATCCAAAGGAGAGATAAGTGTTGAGGTAAATAAAGCCCTAATTGAAAATAAAGAATTCATGGAATTAAAAGTGAGAGATACCGGCATCGGTATTCCCCCGGAGAGCATAAGTAAGATATTTGAGCCGTTCAGACAAGTCAGCGAAGGTTTAAACCGGAGCTACCAAGGTACAGGCCTTGGACTAACAATTACTAAAAGATTCGTTGAAATGATGAATGGTAAAATAACGGTTGAAAGTACCTTGGGTAGAGGTTCTGTGTTTTCAGTATACTTGCCGGCAGTTAAATCAGCCCCTCAGAGTGAAAAAAAAGAAAAAGAGTTAAGAAGAGAATACCACCCTGGAAGAGTAATATATGTTGCTGCAGAAAAGAAGAGTGCATATGCTGCACCTGCCCCCGATCTTTCAAATCTGCCGGATGTTCTGCTGGTTGAAAATGATAACCCCTCAATAGGAATAATTACATTATATCTGCAGAATCTTTGTAAGGTAGATGTAGCAAAAGACGGCATGACTGCAGTTGAAATGGCTGCGGAAAAAAATTACAAGGCTATATTAATGGATATAGATCTTGGATTCGGAATGAATGGTTTGGAAGCAGCAAAACGGATAAAATCACTGCATCAATACGTCAACACACCGATTATTGCCGTTACAGCTTATGCTTTGATAGGCGATAAAGAAAAATTTCTTGCTGAAGGATGTACTCATTATATCGCCAAGCCGTTTACCAAAGATGAATTACAAAATTTAGTATCACAAGTTTTAGGATAAATTTTTAGATTCAAACTGCAGCAATAATCTTCAAAAAAATTTTTTATTCTCATTTCTCTATTAATAAGATTTTTAAAGCCTCCTCATAATCTTAAGGATCCATAAAAAATGAATAATTTTTTGATAAAAAATATCTTGAACCGTTTCTGGCGGATTGAAACAGCCGTCTGGGTAATAACACTTCTTGTAATTCTTGCGTGGCCGCAATTAATTTCCAATCTTTTCAATGCCGGTTATATGCCTCATGTTCATTGTTATCTGGAGACATCAAACCTCATATTGCTTCATTTAATATCCGACAGTACAATTGGTTTAGCCTATATTGCAATCTCTGCGGTTCTTATATTTTTAGTGGTAAAAGCGAAATCGGATATCCCTTTCCCATCTATGTTTCTGGCATTCGGTTTATTCATTGTCAGCTGCGGTGTTACTCATCTTATGGAGGTCTGGACTCTTTGGAATCCCCTATACTGGCTTTCCGGAGGAGTAAAGCTGGTTACTGCAGCAGCTTCATTGACAACTGCAGTTGCCATTCTTTTTTTTGTACCGAAGATTTTAAATTTAATCAAAAGAGCGAAACTCGTGGAAGAGAACACTGTAAAATTGGAAAAAATGAATATAGAATTGGAAAAACATGTCAGTGAAAAGGAAAAAACCGAGGAGATGCTCAAAAAAACCTATGACGAGCTTGAAATAAGAGTTCGTGAAAGAACAATAGAACTGGAAAAAACCAATGCAGATCTCAGAGCTGAAATCCGAAGACATGAAAAAACACAGGAAATCTTAAAAGGCACAGAAGCTAGGCTATCAGGCATAGTTAATTCTGCTATGGATGCAATCATTTCAGTCAATTCAAAGCAGTCGATCCTCCTTATCAATGAGGCCGCCGAAAGGATGTTCTTATGCAGGGCGGAAGAAGTAAAAGGGACGTCGGTATTAAAATTTATACCCGAACCTTTTATAAATTTTTTTTCAGATCAAATTAATCAGGATGAATCTGCAAGAAGCATATCAATTGGGAAACCCAGTTTAATAACCGCCATAAGGAGCAGCATGGAAGAATTTCCTGTAGAAGCTTCAATCTCTCAGGTTGAGATAGAAGGTGAAAAACTTTATACACTGATTTTAAGAGATATAACCGGCAGAAAAAAAACGGAAGAAAAAATTGAAGCTACACTTAAAGAGAAGGAAGTCTTGCTTAAAGAAGTGCATCACCGGGTAAAGAACAACCTTCAGATAATCTCCAGCCTTTTAAATCTGCAGTCTAATTATATTGAAGATAAGGAAGCTCTTGAAGTTTTTAAGGAAAGCCAGAACAGGATAAAATCCATGGCTTTAATTCACGAAAAATTATACCAATCGGGGAATCTTTCCCAAATTAATATAAGAGACTATATCAGAGATCTCTCGGCAAAATTATTTTCCTCATACCGGCACGATTCAAAGCATATTAAATTGAATTTAAATGTTGAAGAGATTCTGCTTGAAGTTGATAAATGTATTGCCGTCGGTTTAATTTTAAATGAATTAATCTCAAATTCACTTAAGCACGCATTTGCAAATAGGGCAGGAGGCGAGCTTAATATTGATCTCTACAGAACGGGGGATGAATTAATACTAATTACAGCAGATAACGGGATAGGATTTCCGGAAGACTTTGATTTCCAAAATACCGAAACTTTAGGACTGCAGCTTGTTTTTTCCTTGATTGATCAGCATAACGGAACTATAGAATATGATAATAAAAACGGAACTAAGTTTAAGATTACTTTAGGCTTAAATTAATTGCTTCCCTGAAAATTGAAAGGCATTCTTTGTTTTTTATTCTGTAAAGCTGGTTTATCTATGTTTTAAAGTAGAAGAAAAATTCTTTGAAAAATTGATTTTCTCAGTTTATAACAATAAATTAAACTCTAATTTTTTAAAAGAGCGAAGTGACTCCTATTTCAAATAATCCGTGCACCCATGACTATACAAAATGTATAGATTGCGAGTTTTTTGAAGAATGCTCGGCTAAAGAATTTATAGCTGAGGGAAAATCCCGTATGTGGTTTCCAATCTATATGGCTGCTCTCTTTGCTTGCTTGGTTTACTTCCTTATTCTATAAGAATTCATTTCCGAACAGAGATCCCCATCTTTTTTTTCTCCTGACAACCTTTTGATTAACATGAAAACTGGCAAATAATAGTGCAATTTTATAGAATTCAATTCTTTGGAGAATCTTTAAATTGGCAGTTTTTCGGCGGGAAATAACTTCTCTTCCATCTCCCTATTAAAATTCAGAGACGGACTAATCATATTATCTTTAAAAGGAATTTCCAGGATAAATGTTGTAGCACCATTTGTATCTATTTTTAGTAATCCGTGATGCTGCTCTACAAGTGAAGAGACGAGCTTCAAACCGAGTGAATCGTTATTTCTAAAATCAAAAGAATCGGGCAGACCTATTCCGTTATCTTTAATTGATAGTATCATTTTATGATTACCGTAAAAATTCAAATCCAGGCAGATTTCCCCTCTTCTTCTTTCCGGGAATGCATATTTAAAACAATTGGTAATCAGTTCCGTAGCACATAAGCCTAGGGATACGGCAAGATCAATATTGAGGAAAACCTGCTGCGTATTCAGCTTAAACTCGATATGGCTGGTTTCGATGCTGTAAGAGTAAGCCAGGGAGGATGCAAGATCACTAAGGTATTCTGTAAAATTAACCATTGAAAGATTATTTTGCATGTAAAGCTTTTCATGTATTAAAGCCATGGATTTAATTCTGTTTTGACTTACTTTAAAAATATTAAGCACATTTTTATCGGAAATTGAATTTGACTGCAGATTGATTAAAGAATAAATTATTTGAAGGTTATTTTTTACGCGGTGATGAACTTCCTTCAGCAAAATCTCTTTTTCTTTTAATGATGCCGTCAGCACCTGTTCAGTCCTTTTCCTTTCGGTAAGATCAAGTACAGTCGCAAGAAATACTTTTTTTTCATTTTGCTCAATCAGCTGAAGATGAAGCTCGATAGGATAAATGCTTCCATCTTTCCTTTTAAAACTGCCAAAGGTTATAATTTTATCTTTAGTCCCATTTAAAAGAGGGGTAATTGTTTTTTTGAAGGAAGTTTTTTTGAAATCCGTCAGTATATCAAATAAGGTGTAATTATTTATCAGGTTTGCAGTATATCCGAGGTTCCTTAGTGCTTCTTCATTTGCATAAAGCACCTTGAAATTTCTCTCGCTGAAAATATAAATTTCATTCAGCATCCTTTCAAAGAGATTGAATATTTTAAGCTGTTCTTCCGTTTTTTTGAGCTCTGATATATCCTGGCTTGTACCAAGCATTTTTATGACTTCATTCTCTTCGTTCTTAATTACCCGTCCTTTCATGTTTATATATTTGATCTGCTTCCCGGCGGAAACGTACCTGAACTGAATATCAAAAGAATTCCCCATAGATATGGAATTTGCCAGAGTTTCCCTCACTTTTTCAACATCGGCATGATGAATCTTCTCAAATAGGTTTTCCATTGTAAAATCGATCGAGCGTTTTATGTCGTAAATATTATGGATTTCATCCGATCCGTTAATTTTATTGGTTAAGACATTCCATTCCCAGCTGCCGAGATGCGTCAGCTTCTGAGCTTCTGAGAGCTGCATATTTCTAAGCCTTAGTTCTTCTTCAATCTTCCTTCTTTCCTTGACTTCGTTTTCGAGATTATGATTAATCTGCTTTAAATGTTGGTCCTGTACGGAAAGCTGCCTGCTCTTCCTGAACAGTTCAATAAAAACCTGCACTTTTATCTTCAGCAATTCTGAGTTAACCGGTTTGAATATATAATCCACCCCGCCGCTTAAATATCCTTTAAATAGATTTTCTTCACTGTAATCATAAGCAGTAATAAAAATGATTGGTATATGGGCGAGCTTTTCTCTTTTGTATATCATTTTTGCAGTGTCAAAGCCGTTCATTTCCGGCATATTTACATCCATTAGGATCAGCGCAAAATCTTCTTCTTTGAGAAGTATCTTAAGCGCTTCCTTGGAAGAATAAGCTTTCCTGAATTCATAGCTCTGGTTTTCGAGCACACTTTCCATGGCAAAAATATTTTCAGGCTTATCATCCACGAGTAAAATTTTTACAGGATTTTTTAATATCTCATCCATAAGAACTTAAGTATCTTTCTTATTAATCATCAAAGTCTTATTTGTACATCCAAATTCTCATGAGTGATAAAAGATTTTCAAGATTCACGGGTTTTGTAATATAATCGGAAGCTCCGGCATTAATTGATTTGTCCCGGTCTCCTTTCATTGCTTTTGCCGTAACCGTTATTATCGGAAGACTCTGCTTCCTGCATTCCTTCCTAATCCTTTTTATTGTTTCATATCCGTCCATCTCCGGCATCATTATATCAATGAGAACGATGTCTATATTATCATTATCATTAATGGTATTTATTGCTTCCAAACCGCTTTCAGCAGTGTAAGTTATCATCTCATATTTTTCCAGGGCGCTGGTCAATGCAAATAAATTTCGAACATCATCATCAACAATAAGAACAGATTTCCCTTTTAATATATCCTCTTTCTTACGGAGCTGTTCTATTGATTCTCTGCATTCAGCGGTAAGTTCCTTGTGGTTTAGGTGAAAAAGCAATACGGCTTCTTCCAGCAGTTTTTCAAATGAGGTTACATTCTTAATTTGACTGGAATTAGAATATTCTTTGAGCGTTTTCAGTTCGAATTCAGAAAAATCCTGTGGAGTGAAAATTATTATCGGGCTTAGATCCGGTTTGACCTCATTTATTTTTTTTATTAGTTCCCGGCATTCTATGCTGTGGTTGATATAATCAATTATGATTGCATCATACGATACCCGGTTTATTTCCGGGAGTGCCTCTGTTCTTCTAGGGACAATTTTGATATTTATATTTAAACAGTTCAATACATTGATCATCTGTGTAGTATTGAGCTGGTTTTCCTCAATTATTAAAAGATCTTTTACTCCTTTCGCATTGTATTCAATTATATCCTCCAGTAAAGAAGTAAGCTGATCATTAGAAACCGGCTTAAGCATAAAGCTTCTTGCTCCCCGGCTGAAAGCCAGGGAACTGTTCTCTTCGCCTGAGATTATATGCAGCGGAATATGCCGTAATTCCAAATCGTTTTTAAGCAAGTTTAAAACTTTCCATCCGTTTGTATCCGGAAGATTTACATCAAGGGTTATAGCGATAGGTCTGAATTTGTTGCTGAGGAAAAATATTTCATTGTATCTGGAGGCAACAATTGTTTTAAGTCCGAACTTATGTGATTTTTCAAGAATAATCTTTGCAAACCTTAAGTCATCTTCTACAACAAGCAGAACCTTATCTTTGGGACCGATATTCCCTCTGTCGTCATCAACTTCATTAATTATTTCGTGAACTATCTCTATCAAATCGGAATCAGACGAACTATTTGTCTCCATAGATGAACCTGTTTCCGCAATCATTTGAGGGAAAGCATTTTCATACTTTCCAAGAATTGTAACAATTTTCTTTTTCATGTTTATGGTATCATAAACAGCAGGGAGATATAGAATAAATGAGCTGCCTTTCCCCGGCTCACTATTCAGTTTAATTACTCCGCCCAGTAGTTCGGCAAGCCCTTTGCTTATAGAAAGACCTAATCCTGTTCCGCCGTACTTTCTGCTTGTTGAGCCTTCAGCCTGCTGAAATGCCTCAAAAATTATCATCTGTTTTTCTTTCGGAATCCCTATACCTGTATCTGTAATTTCAAATCCGATAATAGGATGATTGCCGTTCAGGTTACCGATAGCTGAAATATCCGGTCCATTTGCAGTAAATATTCTGAATTGAATTTCCCCCTTTTCGGTAAATTTAAATGAATTCGACAGCAGGTTTTTTAGAATCTGCTTTAATCTGCGGCTGTCGGTTTCCATTAGATCGGGTAGTTTTTTATCAACTTCAATCGTGAACTTAAGCTTTTTTGTTTCCGAAAGAGGCTTGAAGGTAGTTTCCACATAGCTGCATAATTCCGCAAAAGAAACGGAATTAATATTGGGGGAAATAACCCCTGATTCGATTTTGGAGAGGTCAAGAATATCGTTAATAAGCTGTATCAGATCATCACCGCAGGAATAAATTGTTTTCGCAAACTTTACCTGTTTTTCCAGAAGATTCCCTTCTTTGTTCTCGTAAAGCTGCTGAGCAAGTATTAGAAGTGAATTCAGAGGAGTTCTTAGTTCATGCGACATGTTCGCAAGGAACTCTGACTTATACTTGGATGCCGTTGCAAGCTGTTCTGCTTTTTCCTCCAGCGATCTCCTTGCTTCTTCCACTTCTTTATTGGTTTTTTCAACTTCTTCTTTCTGCTTAGCCAGCAAAAATGCTTTATCCTGAAGCTCATCGTTTGCATGCTTTAGCTCTTCCTGCTGGGATTTAAGTTCTGAAGCGAGAGACTGCGATTGCATAAGAAGCTCTTCCGTTCTAGTATTAGTTTCGATTGTATTGAGCACAATCCCGATACTTTCAGTCAATTGCCCTAAGAAATCCATTTGTATTTCACTGAACTGGTTTAGGGATGCAAGTTCAATAACGGCTTTAATATTGTTTTCAAAAAGAACCGGAAGAATAAGTATATTCAAAGGCTTATGTTCACCAAGTCCGGATCGAATCTTTAAATAATCATCCGGTACTTGCGATAGATGAATTTTTTCCTTCTGCAGCCCGCATTGCCCGATTAAACCTTCCCCGATTTCAAATTCATCCTGGATATTATCAATTTTTCTATCCAATGCATAAACCGAGGAAAGTTTAAGAATCCTGTTCTCTATGTTTTCATCATGCTGCAGGATATAAAAAGCACCGGCATTTGCGTTTACTACCTGGACAAGCTCGGAGAGAATTCTGCTGCTTAAGGTTCTAAGATCCCTTTGCCCCTGGAGCATTTGATTGAATTTTGCAAGATTGGATTTAAGCCAGTTCTGTTCATGATTTCTTAATGTGGTCTCCTTCAGGTTGGCAATCATTTGATTAATTGTGTCTTTAAGTGATTTAACTTCTCCTTTCGCATCGACGTTAATCATTCTGGTAAGATCTCCCTTGGTTACAGCTGAAGCAACCTCGGATATAGCCCGCACCTGTGTAGTTAAATTTTGTGCAAGCTGGTTTACGTTTACGGTGAGATCTTTCCAGATACCGGAAGCACCCGGCACGCTGGCTTGCCCGCCAAGCTGTCCCTCTACTCCTACCTCTCTTGCAACGGATGTAACTTGTTCGGCAAAAACTGCCAGCGTATCAATCATTTCATTTATTGTATCGATAAGCTGAGCAACTTCACCTAACGCAGTAATATTAAGTTTTTGTTTTAATTTTCCTTTTGCTACCGCAGTTACAACCTGAGCGATGCTTCTTACCTGGACGGTAAGGTTTGAAGCCATCTGGTTAACATTATCGGTTAGATCTTTCCAGGTCCCTGCTACACCTTTAACATCGGCCTGCCCTCCGAGTTTTCCTTCGGTTCCTACTTCTCGTGCTACGCGTGTTACTTCATATGCAAAGGAATTAAGCTGGTCAACCATTGTGTTGATCGTGTTTTTGAGATCGAAAATTTCTCCTTTTACATCTGTTGTTACTTTTTTCGAGAGGTCGCCGCCTGCAACTGCTTTTGTTACTTCCGCTATATTTCTTACTTGGGCAGTAAGATTGCTGGACATTTTATTTACAGAATCCGTCAGATCTTTCCAGGTTCCTGCAACTCCGGGTACAAATGCCTGTCCGCCGAGTATTCCATCGGTTCCTACTTCGCGGGCAACCCTGGTTACTTCAGATGCAAATGCTCTCAGCTGATCGACCATTGTATTTATTGTTTCTTTAAGCTGCAGGATTTCTCCTCTTACATCAACGGTAATTTTTTTCGAGAGATCGCCGTTGGCAACTGCTATTGAAACCTCTGCAATATTTCTAACCTGCCCTGTTAAATTGCTTGCCATCTGATTTACCGAATCAGTCAACTCTTTCCAGACACCTGCTACTCCCTGCACATTAGCTTGCCCGCCCAGCTTTCCGTCGGTACCTACTTCCCGAGCTACTCTTGTTACTTCAGATGCAAATGAATTCAGCTGGTCTACCATAGTATTGATTGTATCCTTAAGCTCAAAAATTTCTCCCTTTACAGGTACAGTGATTTTCTTTGAAAGATCTCCTTTTGCAACTGCCGTTGTTACATCGGCAATATTTCTTACTTGTCCGGTAAGATTGCTTGCCATTGTGTTAACACTATCGGTAAGATCTTTCCAAGTGCCGCCGACTCCCTGGACATTAGCCTGACCGCCGAGTTTCCCTTCTGAACCCACTTCACGCGCAACCCTGATTACTTCAGAGCTGAAAGAATTAAGCTGATCAACCATTGTATTTATTGTATTCTTCAGTTCAAGAATTTCTCCTTTTACATCAACAGTTATTTTCCGCGAGAGATCTCCCTTTGCAACTGCCGTTGTTACTTCGGCAATATTTCTAACCTGTCCGGTAAGATTGCTGGCCATCTGGTTTACAGAATCGGTAAGATCTTTCCACATTCCATCCACGCCTTTTACATTAGCCTGACCGCCGAGCTTTCCTTCCGATCCCACTTCACGGGCAACCCTAATCACTTCTGATCCGAAAGAATTCAACTGATCAACCATTGTGTTGATTGTATTTTTAAGTTTTTGGATTTCACCCTTCACATCGACTGTAATCTTCCTGGAAAGATTTCCTTTAGCTACTGCAGTTGTTACTTCAGCTATGTTGCGAACCTGGTTTGTCAGATTACTAGCCATCTGGTTTACTGAATCCGTCAGATCTTTCCAAACCCCGCCCACACCTTTTACTTTTGCCTGTCCTCCCAACTTTCCGTCTGTTCCTACTTCACGGGCAACACGGGTTACTTCCGAAGCAAACGAATTAAGCTGATCAACCATTGTGTTGATTGTATTTTTCAGCTCAAGAATTTCTCCTTTAACAGGAACCGTAATTTTTCTTGACAGGTCTCCTTTTGCAACTGCAGTAGTTACTTCGGCAATATTTCTTACCTGCCCGGTGAGGTTGCTTGCCATTTGATTTACTGATTCGGTGAGTTCCTTCCAGATTCCACCAACTCCTTTAACGGTCGCCTGGCCTCCCAGTTTTCCTTCCGATCCAACCTCTCTGGCCACTCTGGTTACTTCCGAAGCAAATGAGTTAAGCTGATCAACCATTGTATTGATTGTATTCTTTAATTCGAGAATTTCTCCTTTAACGTCTACTGTGATTTTCTTGGAAAGATCTCCCTTTGCGAATGCGGTTGTTACTTCGGCAACATTTCTAACCTGATTTGTTAGATTGTTTGCCATCTGATTTACGGAATCGGTTAGATCTTTCCATGTTCCGGCAACTCCTTTTACTTTTGCCTGCCCGCCGAGTTTTCCCTCTGTCCCAACTTCTAATGCCACTCTGGTTACCTCAAAAGAAAATCCGTTCAGCTGATCAACCATTGTATTGATTGTATTTTTTAATTCAAGGATTTCGCCTTTAACATCAACCGTGATTTTTTTAGACAAGTCTCCAGTTGCAACGGCAGTGGTTACTTCAGCAATATTTCTTACCTGTCCGGTAAGATTGCTTGCCATCTGATTAACAGAATCCGTAAGATCTTTCCATGTCCCGGCAACACCAGGCACCCTGGCCTGTCCCCCTAGTTTTCCTTCTGTACCAACTTCCAGTGCGACCCTGGTTACTTCGGAAGAAAATGCATTCAGCTGGTCAACCATTGTGTTGATTGTATTTTTCAGTTCAAGAATTTCTCCCTTAACGTCTACAGTAATTTTTTTTGAAAGATCTCCTTTAGCTACTGCTGTAGTAACATCGGCGATATTTCTTACTTGCGTAGTAAGATTATTTGCCATTTGATTCACTGAATCGGTTAGGTCCTTCCAAACCCCGCCGACTCCTTTCAGCTTTGCCTGTTCTCCAAGCTTTCCTTCGGACCCGACTTCCCTAGCTACTCTGGTAACTTCCATAGAGAAGAGATTAAGCTGCTTGACCATATCATTAACTTCTTTTGCAATCTTATTAAACTCTCCTTTGAGCGACTTCCCTTCGATAATGAGAGGCATTTTTACAGAAAGATTACCTTTTGCGACGTCGCTGATAACATTTGCAATTTCAATTGTAGGATGTACTAGATCGGAGATGAGAGAGTTAATGGATTTAATTCCGATAGTCCACTGCCCCCGTTCTTTCGGCACTTCCAGTCTTTCGTTCAGCTTCCCATTCTTTCCTATGGAATCTTCGGCAATCTTAAAACTTGTTATAGTTTTGCTGTTTAAATCAGCAATCTCATTTATAGTGTTATAAATTTTTCCGGTGATGCCTGTTTTGTTAGCCGCAAGACGAAAAGAAAAATTTCCGTTCTTCAATGCAAGTAAAGCTTTAAGCAGCTCCTCTTTATCAAATTCTCCGCTCTTCACTGCGGATGATTTTTGCTTGGCGGTTAAAGGTATTTGTTGGAGGGCAGCAGAGGCATTAGGTCTTTTTTGCATACGTTTCCTTCTTTTCTTAAACAATCAGGAGAATAGAAATATCATCGAAGGATATCAAAATAATTTAGAAGATTAAGTTGAAATATGCGCTATATCAAGATATAAACTTATATGCTTTAGATATGAATTGGATAAAAGAATTGAGCAGATTATTATTCAGCGGATAATTCCATTATTATAAGCAGAATTTGAGCAGAGAATTGATTATCCAACCCAATTTTCTGCAAAGTTCTCCTGCGGCAAGGCTTCGGAGCTGGGGCAAACATTAGTTTTAACACAAATTACCGGTACTTCAGAAAACTTCAATACTTTTTTAGTAACATTTCCTGCAATCAGATGGCTTAAGTTTGTCCACCCATGAGTAGCAATAATTATAAGATCAATGCCGCTGCTCTTTGAATACTTAAGAATTTCCTCGTGTGCCTTTCCTCTCTTTAAGATTCTCTTCAGCTCAATTTCTGCATTGGAGTATTTATTAATAAATCTTTCCATTTCTTCCTCTGCATTTAATATCCGGTCCCTTTCAAAGCTCCGGGGATCATCATTACCTTCGCTTAAAAAGGCATGAAACAACGGTTCTACAACATGCAGAACATGAAGAATGGAAAAATTTTTTTTTGAGAAATTGAGCGAGAATTCGTAAGCCAGGGAAGAATTTTTAGAAAAGTCAGTAGGGATAAGGATATTTTTGAATGAATCCATATTCGCACCTCCTTAATTTATTGATTTCTCATCTCATAATAACAAGGATAATTTGTGAGAAACTTCATTTAGATCATACGGCTTATAGAAAATACTGTTGACGTATTTTCTTATTTTGGAATCAAAATCTTTGATTTGATTCTTAAATACATAAGTAAGTATTATAGGAAAGCCTGCTTTTTCATCCTTAATTTTCCTGCATAGCATTTCAATTTTGTCGGAGGGTTCGCTGTCTAAAATTAAAAGATTAAAGTTCGAATTTTCAATCAGTGTCTTAACGACTTCAATGTCCGTAGTTGTAGTTACATTATAATTATTCTGTAAGTACATTAGAAGACTGAAACACATATTAAAGTCGGTGCTGAAGAATACTATTTTTTTCATTCGCTAATAAACGGAATTGGTTACGGAGACAACAATCCGATAACAAGTATTCTATTTATGTGCCATAATATTCTTTGCACAGCAGAATAAATCAAAACCTAAAACATTTCAGTTTTACTAAAAAAACTGAGGCTGAGTTCTGATTATTTAAAAGAACTATGTTCTCGCAACTGAAAAATGCAATTGCTGGATTTTTAGAAATGGGAATAATATATAACTTTTCCGGTAAAAAGCCAGATTCTATAAAATTAATTTAGAATATTTAAAGGAAAGGAAATTTAAGCTGAAATCTGCAATGACCTGAAGTTTAGACTTTGATATTCAACTCCTTGAGCTTTCTATAAAGGGTCGAAAGTCCCACATGGAGTATTTCAGCGGTTTTTTCTTTATTATATTGATTAGTCTCGAGCGCCCTCATGATCAGATCCTTCTCGAATTTTCTTACAGAGTCGTCAAGTGAGCCTGCTTTGCTGATGTCCAGAATTGAATTATCCGATTTGAAAGTTGAAGGAAGATCCTGCATAGTAAGAAAATCGCCTTTACAAAATATTACCCCCCTTTCAATAATATTTTCCAGCTCCCTCACTTCGCCTTTCCATTCATAGCTCATTAAAGCTCTCATTGCCTGATTATCTATTCCCTTTATATTCTTCTTCATCTCCTTCCTGTACTTATCGAGAAAATGATCTGCGAGTATGGGAATATCTTCTTCACGGTCTTTTAATGAAGGAAGATTAATTTCTATTACATTTAGCCTGTAGTAAAGATCTTCTCTGAACCTATTGGATTTAACTTCTTCTTTTAGTTCGCGGTTTGTGGAAGCAATAAATCTTACATTTACTTTAATTGGTGCCGTAGTTCCGACCGGAGTAAATTCTTTTTCCTGGAGAACCCTTAAAAACTTCACCTGCAGCCCAAGCGGAAGTTCACTCACTTCATCTAGAAAAAGTGTTCCTCCTTCAGCGGCTTTTATATAACCTTCTTTATCGAAAATTGCACCGGTGAATGCTCCTTTTTTATGCCCGAAAAGCTCGCTTTCAATCAGGTTTTCAGAAATTGCTCCGCAGTTTACCGGGACAAAGGTTTTATTCTTTCTTTTACTCTTGAAATGAAGGGCGCGTGCAATTAATTCTTTGCCTGTTCCGCTTTTCCCGGATATTAAGACGGTGCTGTCGGTCTCTGCAACGGTATTAACCATGTCATAAATGTTCATTATCTGAGGACTCTTACCGACAAGATTTTCAAAATCATAATTGCGCTGGATTTCTTTGCGAAGAACCTGGTTTTCCAGCAGCAGCTCTTTTATTTCAAAAAGCCTTTTGATTTTTATGAGGATCTCATCGAATTCAATCGGCTTTAAAATGTAATCGCTTGCTCCTACTCTCAGAGCAGATATTGCCGTATCCAGAGAGCCGTATGCAGTAATTATTATAACATTTGTTTGAATGTTTAATTTCTTTATTTCCTCTAGAAGACGTATTCCTTTCATTACCGGCATTTCAAGATCTGTAATTACCAAATCGAATGATTCCTGGAGAAGCTTATCTAAAGCTGCTTTTCCGTTTCCTGCTTCATCAACCGTGTAGCCTTCTTTTTTAAGAACATAAGAAAGCGATTCCCTGATTATATCTTCGTCGTCTACAACTAGAATTCTTTCGTTCATTATTATCCTTAATTGCTGTTTACAGGTAGAGTTAAAACAAATGTCGTCCCGGCACCAAAGTTGCTTTTCACCTTAATATCCCCCTGAAAACTTTTAATGATTCCGTAGCTTACCCACAATCCAAGACCTGTTCCTCTTCCTTCTTTTTTAGTTGTAAAAAAGGGTTCAAAAATTTTAGGCATATTTTCTTCCTTAATACCGGTTCCGTTATCATAAAAAGTCAACACCAGCTCTTCATGGTTCATCGCTGATTTAATTGAAATAATCTGCTCTTTCTTATTGCTCTCTGTCAGAGCATCGACGGCATTCAGAAGAATATTTACAAATACCTGCTGTATCTGATCCGCAACTAAGGGGAGCGGAGGGATATTTTCGTCCAGGTCAAGCCGAAAATAAACTTCTTTTGCTTTTGCTCCAACTTTAATTATCTCAACTGCTTCCTTAATATTTTTATTTATATCTATTAGCTGCAGCTCATAATTCGAAGGCCGTGAAAAATCAACTAAATCCCTGATGATTTTTGAAATTCTTGTAATTTGGTTTTTTACTAGTTCCAATTTTTCCTTTACTAGCTCATCTGTAGTATATCTTTGAGATACCTGCACCAGTGCAGATATTGAGGCAAGCGGATTTCCCACTTCATGTGCAATTCCTGCCGCCAGCGTTCCCATGCTTTCCATTTTCTGAGTATGAACGAGCTGTTTTTCCAGAGTTCTTTTCTCGCTTAAATCCCGGTGTACGCCGAAATATCCCTCAAGTTTCCCTTCAGGATTAATTATGGGAGAAATCAGAAGCTGGGTGTGGAATGGTTCGCCATTCTTTTTTTTATTTTCCACTTCGCCTACCCAGACTTTTCCACTGGAAATAGTGCTCCACATCTGCTTCCAGAATTTTTTGGATTGTTTTCCGCTTCCGAATACGGAAGGATTTTTACCTATTAATTCTTCAGGCAAATAACCGCTTACCGTAATAAAAGCCGGATTTACGTATATCATTTTCCCTTCTTTGTCGGTGATCTGAAGAGGGTTCACCGTATGCTGGGCGACATAGTAAAAACGCAGCAGATCCATTTCCATTTTTTTCTCTTCAGTGATATCTCTGGCAAGCACAAAACAGTATTCCGCAGGTTTTGCAGCGTCGTTTTCCAGATACGGTTTTAAAAATAAATTAACAGATAATAGTGTGTCTGCTGCCTGAAATTTGCACGGTATAGTCATTGTTTTATTTTCAGCCATGCACTTTTTAAAAATCTGCTCTATTTTCATACTGCACGAAGAATCGATTATTGAGAAGAAATTTAATCCTATCAGATCTTCGGAAGTCTTTTTGAGATTGATTGAGGCGGATTTATTTATTTCCAGAATATTCCCCTTGTCCGAAAGAATGAAACACATTCCCTGAAAATTATCAAATAAATCGAAGGTAAAAGTGAATTTCGACAGCATTTATAATATGATCTCTATTTTCTGCAAATATAAGCTATTGTATTTATTGAATAAAGGAATAGTAAGGGGACTTAGAAGAATATGCTCTTTTGATTATTTTAATTCCGGTTTAAAATATATTTTTTAAAATCGGAAAATCTGTTTGATATTTTTACGGCTGATTTCTTCTTTTCCAAACAGGATTTCAGAGCCTCCGGCATTTCAATTTCCTGCTCAACGGCATTTTCCACAATATTTATAAACTTTGCGGGATGAGCTGTTTCCAGAATAATTCCATTATAATTTTCCAGTTTACTTTCATTAATAAATTTTTTCAGTGCCAGGTAGCCTACTGCACCATGAGGATCCATAATATAATTAAATTTTTCCTTTATCTCTTTTATGGCATCTTTAGTCTGCCGGTCAGAAAAGCTTACGCTGAAAATTACTCTGCCGACCAGTTCATGATTAGCCCCTAATAAATCAGTAATTCTGAAAAAATTGCTGGGATTCCCGACATCCATTGCATTAGAGATAGTTTTGACAGAGGGCTTTGGGGTAAATTTGCCGGATTTAAGATAAGATGGAAAAACATCGTTTGCATTTACTGCAGCAACAAATTTGTATACCGGGAGTCCCATCTTAAATGCTATTAATCCGGCAGTTAAATTTCCGAAGTTTCCGCTTGGAACGGAAAAAACCAGGGGTTTGCTTTTATCTTCAAGCTGAGCATAAGCGGAAAAATAGTAGAACGCCTGAGGTAAAAGCCTGGCAATGTTTATAGAATTTGATGAAGATAAAATCATTTTCTTGTTTAATTCAACATCGGCAAATGCAGATTTTACAAGCGACTGGCAGTCATCAAAAGTACCATTTACTTCCAATGCAGTTACATTCTCACCATAAGTGGTAATCTGTTTTTCCTGCATTTCACTTATCTTTCCCTGCGGGTAGAGGAGAACGATTTTTATTTTAGGCATTTTGTAGAATGCACTTGCCACCGCACTTCCTGTATCTCCGGAAGTTGCTACTAAAATTGTTATATCCTTTTCTTCATCCTTGACAAAATATGAAATTAAAGAGGCCGTGAACCTCGCACCGAAATCCTTGAAAGCCATTGTAGGTCCATGAAATAATTCAAGTACATACAGATTCCGGTTAAATTTGATAATAGGGGAGGAGAAGTAGTAGGTTTCATTAATTATATTTTTCAAATCTTGATCGGGAATATCGGGAGAGAAAATTAATCGCGATACTTCGAATGCAATTTCATTGAAAGCTAAAGAACTTATTCTATTTAATAAATCCTTTCCGGCAGCCGGGATTCTTTCAGGCATAAACAAACCGCCGTCTTCAGCGATACCTTTCAAAACAGCTTCTCTTAATGGAACCGAAATGTTTTTATTTTTTGTACTGTAAAAATTCATTTCCTTTATTTTATAATCCGCGGTCCTTTTTTATTTATTTTAGAAATGAAAAGATCACTTTCAATATTCATCGCAAAGAGAACTTTTCTCATTTCAATGCCGATTTTATTTGCTAATCTCTCCGAAGTGCTCAAAGCAAAAATAGATGGACCGGAACCTGAAATGCTGCAGCCTAATGCACCGGAATCCATTGCGGCTTTCTTGATTTCATAAAATCCCGGGATAAGGAGAGAACGTGAAGGTTCGATAATTACATCTTTCATCGAGCGGGAAATAAGGTTCATATCCTTCTTCATCAATCCGGCTACCAACCCCGCGATATTTCCCCATTGCTGAACCGCATCGGAAAGAAGGATCTGCTTCTTTAATAATTTTCTAAGATCGGAAGTGTTGAGCTCCAGGTGAGGATGAACAATAGTACAATGAATATTATCAGGTACATCAATATTGATCACATCAATAGGGTCGATGCTTCTCACAAGAATAAATCCGCCGAGAAGGCTGGCAGAAACATTATCTGCATGAGGTCTTCCGCCTGAAGTTAATTTTTCACCTTCTAACGCAAAAGGCAGAAGTTCGGATTTTGAAAGAGGTTTGCCTAATAATTCATTAAACGCAAAAACGGCGGCAACAGCGCTTGCCGCGCTCGAACCCAACCCGCTTCCAATTGCCATTCTTTTATGAATGGTTATATCAAGACCCTTTTTAAACTTTAAATATTCAGCTAATGCAATTAGTGCCAGGCCCGCAGTATTTTTTAAAGGATCGTTTGAAAGCTTTTTATCTGCCCCGGTTATTTTTGAAATTTTTATACCGCCGTTATCTTTCATTTTCAGAATGACTTCATCTCCCGGATTATTTAATGCAAATCCCATTATATCAAATCCGCAGCTTACGTTTGTTACTGAAGCGGGAGCAAATACTTTAATCTCTTTATTCATTGATGAAAATTCCGGGAAAACTCTATGGTGACATAAAATAATAATTTGAGTTTCCCAATCTAAAAAAAAATTATCTCTTTAGTATAATTTGAAAAAATAGGATTAAATTCTAATGAAAATTTTAAATTGAAATTGCAGGGGAAGGATTGCCTAAATTAAATAATGAATGAAAATTGAATTTAAATCCTTAGTTTCTTAGGTATATACATCATATGAATAAATATTTATGCAAAAAAATGAATAAATTATGTATAAAATAAGGCGGAATGTGAATTATCTCTTGATTATTTGCAGGAAAAATCTATATTAATATTTCGAAATTGGCTCTTTGTTTAACAAAATTTTACAGAGAACTCACACTGTCCGAAGTAAACAGCAGCTAAGACAAAATCTTGCTGTTATCTAATCTATAGTTAATAAGGTCTTTAGGAGAAATCTATGTCGGATCTGGTGTTAGGTGAAAGAGAAAAGAAGCTGCAAAATGCATACTGCAAGGGGATGTATAATCCTGAGCTTGAGCATGATGCCTGCGGTATGGGGTTCGTCGCAGACATTAAAGGCAGGAAATCAAGAAGCATTATTGATAAGGGATTATCTGTTTTAAAAAACTTGGAGCACCGCGGTGCTGTAGGTGCAGATCCGCGTACCGGAGATGGATCAGGCATTTTAATTCAGATGCCGGATCAGTTTATAAGAAAGCTTGCAGCTTCACAGAATGTGGTTCTTCCTAAGGAAGGCAGATACGGGGTTGGAGTAATGTTTCTTCCTCATAATGCTGTTTTAAGAAGATCGATTGAGACGATAGTTGAAAAAATTATTGTTGATGAAAATCAGCAGTTCCTTGGATGGAGAGATGTTCCGGTAAATCCGGACGTGCCGGGAGAAGGCGCTAAATTGATGCAGCCTTTTATACGGCATTGTTTTATTGGCGCCGATAGAAAAATAAAAACTCAGGATGAATTTGAAAGAAAACTTTATTTGATAAGAAGAATTATCGATCACAGGATCAGAACTGAATTAAAATTAGACAGAAGCAAGTACTACGTACCGTCATTTTCGAGTAAAGTCTTAATTTATAAAGGAATGCTTTTAGCTCCTCAACTGGCCGCTTATTATCAGGATCTCCACGATCCGGATATGGTTTCCGCAATGGCAATGATTCATTTAAGATTTTCTACAAATACTTTTCCTACATGGGATCTTGCACATCCGTTCAGAATGATTGCTCATAACGGAGAAATCAATACTCTCCGCGGAAATAAAAATTGGATGGAGGCAAGGCAGGCGGTGATGGAATCTCCTTATTACGGGAAAGATCTCAAAAGAATGCTTCCGATAATTATGGAAGGACAAAGCGATTCGGCAACCTTCGATTCTGTTCTGGAGCTGCTGGTAATGAGCGGGAGAAGTCTTCCCCATGCAATAATGATGATGATCCCTGAGGCATGGTCCAAGAATGATCTTATGGATCCAAAACGGAGGTCTTTTTATGAGTACCATGCTACAATGATGGAACCGTGGGATGGGCCGGCCGCTGTTGTATTTACCGATGGGAATGTAATTGGAGCTACACTCGACAGAAACGGTCTGCGTCCGGCACGTTATGTTATTACAAAGGATGATTTGGTTGTACTGACTTCAGAAGCAGGAACAATGATCATTGATCCTGAAAATATTAAGAGTAAAGGAAGACTCCAGCCTGGAAGAATGTTTTTGCTGGATCTTGAAAAAGGTAAAATACTGGATGATGAGGAAGTTAAGAAAGAGATAATAGATCAGAAACCATACGGCAAGTGGGTTGATGATAATATGCTGAAATTCAGTCACCTGCCCGATCCGCCGTTCACTCATCCGGTAGATCATGAAACTGTTCTTCAGAGGCAGAAGATTTTCGGCTATACTAAGGAAGATGTTTCTATAGTCATCAGGCCGATGTGCATTTTTGGTGAAGAAGCTGTTGGCTCCATGGGTTCGGATGCGGCACTGGCCGTGTTATCTGAAAAACCTCAGCCGCTCTTCCGGTACTTTAAGCAGTCGTTTGCACAGGTAACCAATCCTCCAATTGATGCAATAAGAGAGGATTTGGTAATGGAATTAACAACCTACCTGGGTCCCGAGCAAAATTTATTATCAGAAACCCCTCTGCACGCACATCGTATCGAATTGAGTCATCCTTTGCTTTCAAATTCGCAGTTGGAAAAATTGAGGAATATAACAAAAGGTCATTTCAAATCAACAAATATTCCGATTCTTTTTGATTCTACACTGCGGCACAACATGCGTGAAAGATTAGAACAGGTATGCAAAGAAGCTGTTTCCGCAGCAAAGGAAGGTGTTTCCCTGATTATTCTTACAGACAGGGGTGTTGATGTAAATTTGGCTGCAATTCCAAGCTTATTGGCTGTTTCTGCGGTTCATCATTCCTTAATTAAAACCGGACTAAGAACAAGAACCAGCATTATTATCGAAAGCGGAGAATCGAGAGAGATTTTTCATTATGCGCTCCTTTGCGGATATGGAGCAAATGCAATAAATCCATATTTAGCCTATGAAACAATATCTGATTCCTTCCGATCAGGATATTTACCTGAAGTTGAAACTTATGAGCTTGCTAAGAAAAATTTTGTTAA
>CAYSGP010000178.1:0-5252 GCA_964430095.1 uncultured Ignavibacteriaceae bacterium | reverse complement strand
CCTACATTCCCGAGATTCAGCGCAGATCCGCTTTGTAACTCTTCAGTTTTATCTTCAATAAGGATCCCGGTATCATAATTATACGATGTGCTTTGAACTTCCGTCAAGAAAGAAATATTACTGAAACCTCCGGAGAATTCGACTCTCATAAAATCACTAAAAGGATATGATAGTATTCCGGTAAAAGATCTGTTGGTTTGACGTGTTAAAATTTGCTGCTCTATAATAGCCGGCTGATTATTTACAGTTCCAAGAAAGGTTTGATAGTAGAAAAGACTATACGGAACCTGCTGGATAATCACGCCGTAATTCCATCTTTGACCGGAATTAAAATAAGCTCCTAATACTGCAATATCCGTAAAACGAAAAGTGCCTGATGATTGTACTTGCAAACCGGTAATAAGATTATGATCTCCCAATAAATCGCTCCAAATTAAGGCAATTCCTCCTCCGAAGTAAGTCCCATACCTTTCTGAACCGCCAAAAACCGTGGCTTGTGTTGCACCTACCAAAGAGAGGGATGCGTCGTAGCCTGATATACGGAAAGCTGTATCCTGCGGAAGGCCAAACACGGGATCTGCTAAAGCATTGGTAATTATATTATCCTCTCTTTGCAGCGGCGGTAGTTTTCCGGGCTGAAACCGGGAGTATTCTGTTATCGTGTTTTTGCCTTCAAGAATATCAGCCGATTCCACTGAATAAATATTATAATTTCCCTTTTCATAAGTGCTAAATACAATCTTATTAACGTCCCGTGCAGATGATAAAGCCGGACTTATTGACGTAATGCCGCTGATGCCTCCATATAAATTAGTTATCTGGGAAATTGTATTGGCAGATAGATTTAACCTGTATAAATTTGTAATTCCGTTTTTATCCGAAAGAAAATATATCCCTTTGCCGTCAGGCGTCCATTGCGGATTTATATTTTTCGCGCTGTCAAAACAGGCTAATTGTTCTATTTTTCTGGATTTAAAATCCATTATTGCAAGCCGGTATTCACCTATATCCAGATTGGAAAGTTTTGTAGAAAATCTGTCGGTTACAAATGCTAAAGTTTTTCCGTCAGGTGACCAGGAAGGCTGCAGCTCCGCAAACGGATCATTCGTGAGGCTGCTTAAACTGTCCGTAGTTAAATCATACAAAAATAAATTAGATAAACCGTCGCTTAATCCTGAAAATACTATATATCTGCCGTCAGGCGACCAGGCAGGATCAAAAATTTCTCCAATTTTAGGAAACCTGAATTCCCTTTCGATATCGCCGCTTTCGGTATTTAAGATTGATAAAACAGGACGGCCTTTTTCCACTGCAGAGAAAAGAAATCTTTCACCCTTCTGATCCCAGGCTCCGGCTGAATTTATAAACTCGAGCGACTGCAGATGCGTATTCATAACTGAATTTAAAATAGTACTCTTTATTTCCCCTGTCTCGGCATCTGCAAGAAAAATATCAATTGAAAATAAATTCCTGGATGAAAAAAATACCAGGTTTTTACCATCCGGACTAAGGACCGGAGAAATATTAAGAGCAGAATATTCATCATTACTTTTAATTAAAACTTTCCCGTAATCGATCGGTCTTTTAGTTATTTTAAATAATGAATCGTATTGGGCATGAATTGCTTTATGCCAATCATCGGAGAGAGAATCCGGAGAAATCTGCAGCACACTATCAATTGCCGTATTTATATCTCCATAAGCAGCACCAGATCTAAGAAGCTGAGCCACTATTTTATCTCCCCATTTAGCTCCTATATATGAGAGCAAAGCCTGCCCATATCTGTACGGGAAGAATGCCGGGTTTATTAAGTCAGAAATAGATGGAAGCTCCTCTGTTGCAGCCTCTCTAATCCACATGGAAGTAAACGGATCATTAGGTCCTATGGTAAGATACTCCGCCATTCCTTCCACAAACCATAATGGCAGCCTTTCCAATGAAGGCGCATTGGGACTATCACCCGATCTGCCGCTCCTCCCTGTCAAATCATATTGAAATGCATGTACCAGCTCATGCCCGATTACGTGATCGGTTTCTTTAAGCGGGCCTGCAAACGGCATTGCAATTCTTCTCATCGCCGATTCGGTGAAGCCTCCTGTTCCCTGCCCTATTATTCCCTGGGTAATATTAGTTTGTGCAAATTGAGGGAAGCTGCTGTATAAAATTAAAGGCTGTTTTCCCTTTAATGTATCGTCAAAAAAATTACGATGCCTTGCATACCATCTCTCCGCCATTTCCGCAGCATATTGAACTCCACCCTCTTCTTCCGGATAAAAATAGATTTCAAAATGTTCAGTATGGAGGATTTTAAATTCAAAGTCGGTGTATGTAACTTTATTTCTTCCGAAATACTGGGAAAAAGCTTCTTGAGGAATTAAAAAACTAATCAATAAAAAGAATATTACAGCACAAAAAAAAGTTAAATTTGCTCTACACATTTTTTTGTCCTCTAATTGAATAATAACAGGATTATAAAATAATCCTGAAATGAAAATAGATTATTTTCTACTGCTTATGTATGTCTTCGACCAAGAGAGTGACATTTTTAATAATTAGACAACTTTATATTTTTTTTGTCACAAAAGTTATTAAAAAAATCAAAAAGATAAGGAGAACCGGAAACCCTTCAAGGCCGATAGATATTTACACTCTTGTAATTTACTTCCCTTTAAATCTTAAATGAAAAAAAATAATAAAAATGCATTTTATCGCTTGGCAAAAAAAGAATATTAATTTAAGTTTTGCAAACGATTGAGGGAACGTTTGTATCATTGAAAACAATAACTATTAAAGATATTGCATCTGAATTGAATTTATCGGCATTCACCGTTTCAAGGGTATTAAGCGATCATCCTGATATCCACAAAAAAATTAAAAAGCTCGTTAACAAAGGTGATGATGAACTGGAATATTTTTTTTATACCTGCAAACGTTTTCAGATTATCGTGTATAATTAAAACTCATTTAATAAATTATGTTATCTGATCAAACCCATAGAAGATATAATCCCCTTTTAGATGAATGGCTCCTTGTTTCTCCGCATCGTACCCAAAGACCCTGGCAAGGAAAAGTAGAAGAAATTAATATAATCAGGCCTCCCGATTATGAAAAGGCGTGCTATCTCTGTCCGAATAATAAAAGAGCAAGCGGGGAAATTAATCCCAATTACAATTCTACCTTTGTCTTCGACAATGATTTCAGTGCATTAAAGAAAGATTTTTCCGGCCGGATAGATAGCAAATCGGAATTATTAAAAGCAAAAACTGAAAGAGGTATCTGCCGGGTAGTCTGTTTCTCGCCAAGACATAGTCTGACTTTAGCTGAAATGGCATTAAATGAAATTGAGGAAGTTGTGAAAACCTGGAAGCGGGAATATTCTGAGCTTGGAAAACTTTCCTTTATCAATTATGTGCAGATTTTTGAGAATAAGGGGGAGATAATGGGATGCAGCAATCCTCATCCGCACGGACAAATCTGGGCGCAGGAGTCTATTCCAAACGGACCGGCAAAAGAGCAGTTGAATCAGCAGAAATACTGGAAGAAAAACGGAAAGACCCTTTTAAGCGATTATTTAAAAATAGAAAAAGAGAGTAATGAAAGAATTATTTACGAAAATGATTCTTTCGTTTTATTGGTGCCGTACTGGGCTGTCTGGCCTTTCGAAACATTAATCATTTCCAAAAGAACTATTGGGAGTATTCTTCAATTCAACGAAAAAGAAGATAAAGATTTTGCAGAAATTCTTAAATCCGCAACTGTCAAATATGATAATGTATTTAATGTTTCTTTTCCATATTCGTCCGGGATTCATCAAGCACCTACTGACGGAACCGATCACGAGGGATGGCATTTCCATATGCACTTCTACCCTCCCCTATTAAGGTCTGCCGCTGTAAAAAAATTTATGGTAGGTTATGAGCTTTTAGCGGAACCCCAGAGGGATATTACTCCGGAAAGGAGTGCGGAAATATTAAAGCAGGCGGATTCAATTCATTTTTCATTAAAAAATTATAAAACTTTGTAAAATATAATTTATTTCATTTCGGTCAGGTATTAATTTTTACTCTTTAAAGGTTAAGGCAAACGGTTAGTTTTTAAAGAGAATTAATATACTGAATTCTCATCGGGAAGAATGACTTTAAGCAACGGCTTTAATTTTATAATTGAATGAATATGAAGAATTCTAATCTGCTAAAATTAATAAAACATTTGCTTGCCTCCCTCATCTTTTTATTTCTATTTCAGCTTCAAGAAGTTAATGCACAGGAGCAATTTGCAAATGGTGCGGATATTGGATGGTTGTCGCAAATGGAAGCACAGGGCTATATTTTCAGGAATAACTCCAATATCCAAAAGAATTGTATGGATATTTTAAAGGAAAAAGGAATTAATGCGCTGCGGTTCAGAGTTTGGGTTAATCCAACGGGCGGATATTGTAATAAAAAAGATGTGTTATATATGGCGCATCGTGCGGATAGTATGGGATTTGATATAATGATAAATTTTCACCTCAGCGATACCTGGGCTGATCCGGGACACCAAACCAAACCTGCAGCTTGGGCAGCTCATACAATAACACAGTTGGATTCAGATGTTTATAATCATGTTTACGATGTGTTGGATACATTAAAATCAATCGGAGTAACCCCGAAGTGGGTGCAGATCGGAAATGAGACAAATGACGGCGCATTATACGAAACCGGAAGAGCATCAACAAACATGAGTAATTTTGCATCCATTATAAAAAGCGGATACAATGCCGTTAAAGCCGTCGACAGTTCAATACAGGTTATTGTTCATCTTTCAAACGGACATGATAATCAATTGTTCAGGTGGATGTTCGACGGCTTGAGGAACAATGGTGCAAAGTGGGATATAATCGGAATGTCGGTATATCCTTATTGGGCTAATTTGCCGTGGCAGACGGATGATAGTCTGGCATTGATAACTATGCAGGATATGATAGCAAGGTATGATACTAAAGTTATGGTTGTTGAAGCAGGTTATCTTTATAACAAGCCTGTGGATGCTAATCATTACCTTTTGGATCTGATAGAAAAAACAAAATCAGTCGGCGGGCTGGGCGTTTTTTACTGGGAGCCTCAAAGCTATAATTGGCAGGGTTACCAGCTCGGAGCATGGAATCCGACAACCAAGCAGCCTACAGTCGCCATGGATGCTTTCTTAGGCATATCTGCTGTTTCTGTAGATGAAAAGAATCAGATCCCCGGAAGTTATAGTTTAAAAATCTA
>CAYSGP010000177.1:0-3645 GCA_964430095.1 uncultured Ignavibacteriaceae bacterium | reverse complement strand
ATAGGACCTCCTTGTTATTAATTATTTGCGGAATAAAATTACTTTTACAATTTCACATAATTGTTACAAAAGTTTTTTTGATTATAACGAAAAGAAAAAATTTTAATAACCAGAATTCAGTAATTAATGAGATGTCTTAAGAGGTTGAATTAATGAATATAAATCTCAAAAGTTAAAAATAAGTTGAGGAGGTTTTACTTTGCTGTATTTTAGAATACAAAATCCTTCTTATTTATAACAGAATCGAAAATACTCTTGAAAAGGGAATCAATCCTTTTTTTAAGCTACTCCGCTCTCAATGCATTAACAATATTTAACCTTGCAGCACGAACCGACGGGAAAAATCCGCCGAAAATACCCATTAAAACTGCAAAAAATAAGGAAGAAATAATTATTGATGGTGAAAGAGTAAACGAAAATGCAATTTCTGCAAATGAATTCCAATTTAAAGTAGAGATAGAAATGAGCTGCAGAAACGATGCAAGAATAATTCCGGCAGCACCGCCTAGTAATGAAATTAATAACGACTCGAACAGAAATACAATAAGTATGCTTGTCCGGCTGAATCCTAATGCACGCATAGTTCCGACTTCCACCGTGCGGTGGGCAACAGCCGCATACATGGTAATCATGGCACCGACAGTTGCACCTATACTAAAAATTATTGTAATAAAAATTCCCAATATCCTGATAAATGTTGCTAAATAACTGGACTGTTCGCCAAAATATTCCTGCTCTTTTTTCACTTCATATTGTATTAATCTTTTATCAGCCTTGAAAGCATCTCTAAAATTTTTAGTACCGTTAATATTATTTAGTTTTAAGGTTAACGATTGAATGGCATTTCCCCTGTTAAACGCATCCTGAAGCTGTGATACATCTCCCCAGATTTCGGAATCGAAGCCGCTTCCGTCTGTGGTGAATTTTCCGACTATTTTCCAGTTGTCCCCGGCAAATTTAATTGTCTGCCCTATTTGAGTACCTTCAAAATTTTTTGTAACCGATTCGCCGGCGATAAGCTCGCGCAGAGAAGAATTAAACATCCTTCCTTCAATAATTTTTACCTGGGGCCGGACTTCTCTAACTACCGGCGAAACTCCTCTTACGGTTACATTGCTTAATCCGCCGCCTACTTTATCTAAATTAATAATGACAACAAGATCATTTGTAATCATCGGTGTTCCGTCGGAAGTTTTTCCTAAATATGGCAGAGTTCTTATTATATTCTGTGTATCACCGTCTATAATGCTTGAGATCTCACCGGTTGATGCCTTTCTAATTACTATAAGATTATCTGGAGAACCGGTGGAAACTAAAGTATTTTCAATTCCATATGCCATCATTAATACTGCGGCAAAAACAAAAACAACCAGGGCAATACCGGAGATCGTTATAATTGTAGTAAGCTTTCTGGAACCGAAACTTCTCAATGAGTATTTAAATGGAACCGCCATGATATAATCCTTTAAACTTCATGTTACATATTAAATGATTTCAAAATACCCGTTTCTATCATTTTATGATTTATTACAAGTCCAAGTCCAAGTTCAAATTCAAGTTCAAGTGTAAGTTCAAGAATATTTAAAATAAAAGTATACCGGACTTGAACTTGAACTTTATCCTGAACTTTTCATCCGACAAACCTAAACCCTTCTACTATTTTTGTGGTTACAGCTCTTTGAACCGGAAAAATTGAAGAAGCAATTCCAATAATTATAATTGCACTAATAGCAAGAATGATTGTAATAGTTTCGATTTGGAAAATGGGAAACCAGCCTTTCGGAATTACACTCTCAAAAAAAGCAACAATAGGAAATGTCAGTACTAATCCGACACCGCCTCCGAGTGCCGAAATGAAAAGCGATTCTCCCATTATCAGCCCTACAAGATGTGCTCCTGAAAATCCTAATGTTTTTAAAACTGCATATTCTCTAGTCCGTTCACGTGCCGCCATTATCATAGTGTTGCCTAATACCAGCATTATAATTCCCACTATAATGAACGATATCGCATTCATACCTTCTATGATTGCACTGCTAGCAGCAATAAATCCCTGCTGAAAAGCCCTTTCTGTTTCTGTCTTTGTTTCTGCAGGTGAATTTTTAAATAACGCATCAATTTTGTTTGAAGCTGCTGCAGCATTATTCGCGTTATCTATCCTAACAACAAACCATCCGATGTAGTTTGCCCTTTCAGGATACTCCTGGAGAATTTTTTCGTTAAGGTAATCCCAATGGAAGATCATTGCGGTTGCATCAGTATATTTATATTTCGGCTGATAAATTCCTCTTATTACAAATTCCCATCTTCCCGGGTAAATATCTCCTTCCAATACCATTGCATCTCCAACCTTCAATTTATATTGATTAGCAATATCTCTCCCAAGCACACATGCATTTCTTTCTTTTTTAAAATCCTCAAGCTCTTTATTGCTTAAAATCCATTCGGGATAAAGATCGAACACAGTATTATGATCTGCAGCGAAGCGTGCAAAGAACTGATCTTTATCGATATAAATTCCCCCAAACCAGTTAAAGAAGCTGGCATTTTCAACCCCGGGCACTTTTTTAATTTTTTCAAGATAAGAATATGGGAGAGGAAAAATAAATGAAACTGAATGCCGTGTTATCAGTCTATCTGCTTGAGACGCTTCGACACCTATATACCATGCGGTAACAACAGTACGCAGTAAACCAAATGCTATAACCGCAATGGCAATTCCTAAAACAGTTAACGTAGTCCTTAATTTGTGTCGTAATGCGTTCTTTATAACTAATTTAAATATTTTCATACGGGCTCCTTGATCAAATCGCCTTTCTCAAGGTGATGAACTTTTCTTGCACGGGAAGCGGCATGAGGGTCGTGTGTAACCATTAAAATAGTTTTTTTAAATTCAATATTTAATCTTTCCATCAGAGTTAATATTTCTTCAGCCGAATTTTTATCAAGATCCCCGGTAGGTTCATCTGCTACTAAAATCAAGGGATCGGTAACGATTGCTCTCGCAATAGCAACTCTTTGCTCCTGACCGCCTGAAAGCTGCTTAGGGTAGTGATGCATTCGATCACCCAAACCTACAACAGATAAAACTTTTTCTACATGATCACTTCTTTCTGATTTTGACAATTTTGTCAATAAAAGCGGGAGTTCCACATTTTCAAAAGCAGTTAGAACAGGAATTAGATTGTAGAATTGGAACACAAAACCGACATTTGATGATCTCCACTTAGCAAGAGCAGATTCCCCCAATTCAGAAATATCAGTACTGTTTACTATTATTTTACCGTTTGTAGGTCTGTCAATTCCGGCAATTAAATTTAAAAGAGTAGTTTTACCGGATCCGGATGGTCCCATCAGGGCGAGGAATTCTCCTTCATTTACATTTAAATTTATATTATGTAATACTGGAATTTCAAAACTGTCGCGCCAATAAGATTTTGAAACATTTTGGATTTGAATTAACTCAGTCATTACAACTCCTTGGAAACTGATTTATTAAATGTTCTTTTTAATCAAAATTGTTTAAAAAATAATATTATTTTACATTGACTTTTGTGCCGTTAGTTATTTTTTCTCCGGGATTATTAATTAATTGATCTCCATTTTCAACCCCTGAAACAACTTCAAAATAATCGCCGAAATCCC
>CAYSGP010000176.1:0-7215 GCA_964430095.1 uncultured Ignavibacteriaceae bacterium | reverse complement strand
TGTTATGGTGGAGTCCGAATCATTTCCGGTTTCTTGAAAATCATCCTGACTCTTGCATGAAAAAAAGGTGAACAGCAAAAGAATAGAAATAAAGATTTTCATTAAAACATTTTTAATTATTATTTTTTTATTCTTTCTTTTACTCTTTATCTTTCTCTTAATCTTAATTTCTATTTAGATTAAGATTAAGAACTTTAACTACTGCCGGATATAAACCTGGTACTGATAAGAAATATTTTTTTCACCTCCGGCTGCCAGATCAATTTGCCAGGTAAGGATATGCTTTTCGTTAACTTGTTTTAAACCTTTTGCTGTTTTAACATCTTCAGACTTCGGTGTGCTTTCCAAGACTTCTCCGGTCAGCTCTTTAGTAATTTCAAGCTTAATTTTTTTATCAATATTATTCCGGATTTTCAATTCTCCCCTGACTTTTACAAGATCGTAGCGGTAACCGTGAATTATCGATGCATCGCGCTTTCGGTCAATTTCAATCTCGCTTTGTTCTGCTGAAACATTTAAAGCTTTGTTTATCCTGATTGTAGTCTCTCCTTTGGAAGGAGTATAATAACAAACATCCTGACCTGTAAATTCTCCGTTGGTTATAAATTCTGCCGGTGCGGTAGTAAGCGGCATATTTAAAATATTTGTAATGCGGCATGAATGCCAGACTTCTTCGGCTTTATTTTCCTGCTGAGTTTCTGTCTGATTATAATAATGTTCTTCTTTATCTACAAAATCTTTTATCTTCCATGTATAAATATGCTCATACGGCATCTCGGCTGTAAACAAAGGGATCCATGCAGTCTCATTATTTTTCAACGTAAAATCATTTACCGGATAAAAGAAGAAATCTTCAGCAAATAATCCTTCTGCCGCCGTAGAATAGCCGGGCACTAATGATCTTTCATCCCTTTCGAATTCTCCTGCCGCATTATAAAGCAGCGCCTGCTGCGTAACCATATAGTTATTTTGTCTCTGCTGGTTGGCATTGTTTGTCAAAGAATTTAAGAATTCCAGCAGAGTCTGACTTTTTGCAACGGGACTTACTATATCGGCAAATTTGATATTCGGAAAACCTGTTACAAGCTGAACCTTTACATTATTAAAATCTGCAAGTTCATTAATTATTACTGCATGTGCGCTGAACTTAGCTGTTTTCGGATCCGACAAATCAATCAAATAACCCGGCGACCAGGTAATTCCATGAGCAAGACAGCTTATGGTTATCTTTTCTCCCCCGTAAGATTTTTCCAGCTCCACTCGTATACTTGGAAATTTTTCTTTGGTGCTTGAAAAATTTAATAGATTATTTTCATTGAACTCAGCCCGTATTACCGAACTAGCATTAAGAACTAAAATTCCTTTTTCAGTTTGAATTCTTAAGATATCATTTGGAAAAACCTGCGGTACATATCTTCCGTACGGATCCTGATAAACCCTGGCGCTCATAAAATATGGATTGGAAGCGGGCTGTTCATATCCCCTTAAATTGTTTTCTAAAATTACTCCTTCAATATCCTTATCTGAAGTGTGAATTAATACTTTCTTTCCCGGATTTAAGAGCAAAAGCTGCTGAAGGTTCTGGACTGGGATCTTCTTTTCAATTTCTTCTATTGATGTAACAAGGCTCCGCACTTTAACTTCATCAGGGTATCCAACCCAGAATGTTCCGTAGGACGGTATTGGAAGCTGACCTAATTTTATTGTTTTACTATTTTCAGGAAGAACTGCTTCGGAAACAATGAATCCGATTCCGTTCTTGAAGAGTGAAATTTCCTTAATTTCTGTTTTTAGATTCTGTTCCCCCTGAGGATATAGGATGGAATTAATAGAAGTAAAAAATATTAAAGCAAGGCAGCCGTACCATTTTAAATTTTTCATTTTTTTCCCTTAAGAAGTTCATTTTAGTCATGCCTTAGTCACAAATTTAAGGCCAACTATAGAACCTATTAAGAGAAAAATAAAGAACAGCCGCCAGAAATCTGCCGGTTCTTTGAAGAAAATAATTCCAATTAATACTGTTCCCGCCGCACCGATTCCTGTCCATACCGCATAAGAAGTGCCCATAGGAAGAGTTTGGGTGGCTTTATAAAGCAGGAACATACTCATCGAAAGAGCAAGAAAAAAACCTGCAAACCAGAATGAAGATTCTGTACCTGAAGTCTCTTTGGCTTTATTTAAGCAGGTCGTAAAACCGACTTAAAAAAATCCCGCAAGGATCAAAATTATCCAGGCCATATCTTTTCATCCTTTTTTCATAAAAAAATTTTTTAAATAAAATATTCTTTAACTCGGGATTTCTAGAAACGGTAATTAAATCCCATCATTGCTTTAATTATAAATTTCGGCTGATTGATTGCATTATCTGCATCTTCATAAGTATAATCCTCTCTTCCGCTTATTATTTCGCCGTCGGGCTGGTAAGCCGTATCATGCCCCTCGATGGTTCCTAAGAAATAATAATCAAAACCAGTAGCAATGACAAAATCAAATTTTTGAGATAAAAGAAAATTTGCTTCGCCTCCAAACCCGATTCCCCATTGATTAGAGGAGATTGTAAAGAATTCATTTCCGTCAATGAACTTAAAATCGCCGGAAAAAAGTGAGTAGCGCGGACCTGCATACAGAAATGCTCTTTTTAAGCTGAGAAGTTTAACCGGATACATGAAGTCCATTTTAAAATCCCAGAACCCGCCGCTTTCTTCGGGGACACCGTTTGTTGCATCATTAATAAAAATTACTCTTGCTTCTACAGGATTCCCGGGATCAACCATTGTATATCCAAGTCCGAACCTCATTGAAAGAGGAAAATCGAGTGCAAAATCGGAGATGGAAAGGTTCCCCTGGATTCCAAATCCGCCGCTGTATCCCAGGTTTAGTCCGCCTGACAAATGCGGATGAGGTTCGTTATTTTGTGCACCAATATTAAATTGATAAAATAAGCAGGCAATCAAGTTTAAAATTAATTTTTTCATAAAGACTCCTAAATATTATTAGAAATTTATAAAGTGATATTTAGTAAAATACTTACCGTATTGCCGCCTGATAGGAATTTTTGCTTTACTCTTCCACAATTAGGAATATTGAGGCTGCTTAAAATATTGGTCTAACTGACGTGTGGAAATAACATGATTATAATAACAGCAATTCCCATTATCAAACCCCAGGATAAGATTATAAATTAACTAAAAGCTAAAGTTATTTTTTAATTTTGGCAAGATTTTAAAGTGAATAAAAAAACCGGTGTGCGTTAAAAACGCTTAAATTATTTAAACTGAACAGGATACATTCTTATGTATTAATATGGTTTGTAAGTTTCAATTCGGCATTCTGTTTCAAAGAATTAATTTTCACTCTGCTTCTCAATACTTCAGCAATGCTCCAGGCTTGTGCAATACAGCCGCGCGGCGTGTACGGCTTTTCGGCATCGAATATTTCGCTGATTGAGCCGATGCCGGCATCGCTTAAATGAGAATCAAATCCTTCCAGGAATTTCTCTGCATTACTAAGATCATCAGGATATAATTTAAGCCAGGCATCAATAAAGTGACCAATGAGCCATGCCCATACGGTACCCTGATGATATGCAGCATCCCTGGCTAGAAGGTTCCCGAAATAATTTGCTTTATAATCGGGATGATTTGAGGCGAGGGATCTCAGTCCGAACGGAGTGAGAAGATTCTCTTTGACTATGCCGATTACATCTTCCCACCTATCTTCTTCAAGCACCGGGTACTTCAGCGAGATTGCAAAAATCTGATTCGGCCGCAGAGAATCATCAAATTCTTTTTTCTCCCCTTCAACAACATCGTAAAGATATTTTTTACCGCTTATCCAGAATTTTTTATTAAACGATTTCTTTGTCAGTTCAGCCGCCTTGAGATATTCTCCGGGATCGCCTCCTTCAATTTCTTTTATCCACTCGGAAATTAATTTTAAAGCGTTATACCAGAGTGCATTTATCTCAACAGCTTTCCCGCGGCGCGGTGTAACAACCCAATCTCCTACTTTGGCATCCATCCATGTAAGCTTGTATCCTTCAGCGCCCTGCATCAATAAACCGTCGGAAGAGTCGACTTTAATTCCGAACCTTGTCCCTCCCAGATGATATCCTATGATTTCTTTTAAAATAGGAAACAGCATTGTAATAATTGATTTATCATTTGTATAATGAAGATAACGATCTAGTGCATGAAAGAACCAAAGTGTGGCATCCGCAGTATGGTATAAACCTTCTTTTTCCCCTTCAGGAAAATGATTTGGAATTAATCCGTCCTGGACAGAGTTGGCAAAAGAATATAATATTGAATGAGCCTCGCTGAATCTGCCTGTCATCAATGCCAAACCTTCCAGGCTTATCATGGTATCTCTGCCCCAGTCGGTAAACCAATGGTACCCGGCTATTACCGATTTTAATTCTCCCCCGATTGCAGCTACCTTAATAGCTTTCTCTTGTCTCCCCACCGGTGTTATGATAAATTGATCGGAAGCCAAAGTAAGCTCCGAGAGAAAATTATCACTGCCTGACTCAGATTTCGTTATTAATTCACTTCTTCTTCTCATCTCATTCAGAAAGACTTCTTCAGGTTTTAAAGAAAGAATTGTCTCCCATTTTTCGGTTGAGGCAACCAGGGAAACGCTGTTATCTTTACTGAGTTCTGCCATGAAGGAGCCCGGATTCCAAAGTAAACCTTCCGAATCATATCCTCTTTGATGTTCCATCTCGTAGAAACTCTGATCTGTTTCAGAGTTATTGTATGTAAAAGAAGAATTATTTCCGTAAAAAATTAAGTTCAAAGGCGGCAGCATATCATTAAATGCAATTTGATACCTGTCTTTGTCAATCGAGATTTTAAAACTCCCGTCGAATTTTTCATTGACTGCAAATTCATGCGGCCTGAAATGAAGATATGGAAAAAGTTTAATTCTTAGAGTAGAATTTCCTTCAAGAACTTTAAATCTTATTACGACAGTATTCTGCATGTAAGGCATTAAAATTCTTTTTTCGATTAAAAAATTTTCCAGTTTATACTGCCAAACGGGCAGCCCGTCTTCCAAAAAGAATTTAAATGGAACTTTTAACTTTGAAGCACTATACTCATCGTGATCCTTTATTAAACCGGAAAACTTAAGCGATGAACCATTTTCAGTCTTTATTTCATAGCTCATGGTATTAAACATAACAATTCGCCCAAGAGGTGCAGGCAAAGCGGAAATAAGCAGGGCATGGTATCTCCTTGTTAAAATTCCTGCAATGGTTCCTGAGGCATAACCGCCCAGTCCGTTTGTAATAAGCCATTCCTTTTTCAGGGATTCATCAGTGCTACTGGTTTCTATTTCTCTTAAAATTTTCATTCAGGCAATAATTTAATATTACTATTTAATAATGCAGCAGGCTGCAGCAAAACCGCAGCATGCCCGGGAATTATCCAGTTATTTTCAGTTTCAAGAGGGGCAGTGCCGTTTCCGCCATATTTTATATCTTCAGAAGACCAAAGGATCTGCCATCCTTTATCGGTAACAGGGCTTAATAAAGGCTCCGGCGCCGGATTCAAGTGAAGATCCACACCAAGATTTACCATAAATAATCTGTCTTCATTATTTTCCCCAAAAAATCTTAACACGAAAGTCGAGTTGTTCAGCACGGCACCGTCAATTTTATTATTCTGCTGAAGCATTAAAACCGGATCCTCCTTTTTAATTTTGATCAAATCTTTATGCAAATCGAATATTGCTTTGTTTTTATATTTGTCGGCGATATTTAATTTGCATTTAACGAAACTATGAATCTCGTTCGGCACAGGCAGCCGTGCAATCATTTCAGGAGTTGCAATGCTTCTGAACTGTCTCATGAATTCCGTGCGCCCGTTGTAAATTAATTCAGACAATTCTTCTTTATGATCCGCGAAATAATAAAACGGTGTATCTGATGCGTATTCCTGACCCTGGAAAAGCATTGGCGTTCCCGGTGACAAAATCATTAATGCAGTAATTGCTTTGTAAGATCCGAGGCTGGCGACTTTATGAATTCTTAATCCTCTTCCGCTGTTCGCAATTTGATCGTGATTTTGAATAAAATTCACTAATGAGGCTGCTTCCATATTTAAAGACGGAGTGCCTCTTCTTTTCTTCTGCCATTTATAATGTTGACCCTGATACAGAAATCCGTATTTACATGAAGAAATAAATTCCTGAGGTTTCCCCAAGTAATCAGAATAGTATGCTTCATTTCTGCCGGTCAGGGCAACAATACATGAATGATGAAAATCGTCATTCCACATTGAATCAATTCCTAATCCGCCTTTTTCTGCAGGAAGAATGAATTTAGAGTTTTGAGGCTCGTTTTCGGCAACAAAATATTTTCCTTTTCCGCTTTTATCCTTTAAAGCCCGTACTGTTTCCGCGAGGATATGCAATTCCGAATTATCGACGATATCCTGTGTCGCATCGAAACGCAGCCCGTCAAGATGAAATTCTTCACACCAGTAGAGAGCATTCTGTTTAATAAAATCTCTTGTGAATTGTGAATTATCTCCGTCAAAATTTACCGCTTTGCCCCAATCGGTATTGTGTTTATCGGATAAAAAATCATCTGTAAACTGCGACATATAATTGCCGTCAGGTCCTAAGTGATTATAAACCACATCCAATATGACTCCGATATTCATCAAATGAGATGAATTAATAAAATCTTTAAAAGCTTCCGGCCGTCCGTAAACATGATAAGGTGCAAAGAGATTTACACCGTCATAGCCCCAGCCGAATTTTCCTGAAAACTCAGCTACCGGCATTATTTCGATTATTGTAACTCCCAAATCTTTCAGGTGTTCAAGATTCTTTTTTGCCGATTCCCATATTCCCTCCTGCGAAAATGTCCCTATATGCATTTCATAAATTATTTGGTTTTTTCTACTAGTTATTCCTTTCCACTGTGAGTCGGACCAATTAAAATTATTCAGATCTATTATTTCAGATGGTCCGTGCGGACCGTAGGGCTGGAAAAAAGAAGCCGGATCGGGATAAAGAGAATTATCCTCAAAAAGATATTTATACAAATTTCCTGATGATGCATCTTTAATTAAACCTGAAAAATACCCGTTGCTTTCGCTTTCAAGCTTATAAACTTTTCCGTTTTCCTGATTTACTTTTTCAAAAGTTTCTCCGATAACGACGGAAACTCCCTTTCTCTTGGGCGTATAAACACGGAAATGAACA
>CAYSGP010000175.1:0-5757 GCA_964430095.1 uncultured Ignavibacteriaceae bacterium | reverse complement strand
CCGGATAAATCTCATATACATCATATTATTTTAGGGAGTGAAATCAAGCATAGGCTCACGGTTTTTATTCTGCAGTCATTCGCCTTGACATTCACTGTAGCCGCGCTTTATTATCAAAGGTATTCTGAAACAGCGGGGATCATGCTCTTCATTATTCTGGCAGGACTTCTGCTGTCAATCAAGAGGCTGCTGCTGCTTTACAAGAAATTCGGGAAATATATACCTTTCAAACATCTTTACTTGAAATTCCCGCAATATTTTATCACTTTTTTCGGAAAATTCCTGCTGCCCGTTTTTTCGGTTTGTTCGCTGCTGATACTTGTCGGATTAATGCCCATAAATTCATCAGTAAATAATTTCCTGATCTTCCTTTCTTTGATTTTTGTAATTACACTTCTGGGATTCGGCGTGGTAAACCTGCAGAAAGAGAAAAAGGTAAGCGATATACTTGTATTTTTTAACTTCATCATATTCTTAATCTACAGCAATTATTCCGTAAATATTTCAAATATCTTTTCGCAGCTCGGCATACATGTATTTAACCCCAGGGTTTTATTAGCGTATGTTACGCTTCCGGTTATAGTTTTTTTCCTGTTCTTCAGGGACCGGCTGATGGCGAAAAAAATAATTCTGTTCACCGGGATAGATCTTATAATTGCAGTATTCATCGTATTGTTTTCTATTTCATCAACGCTGCTCCCCACGTCGCCGGAAATCAGCACTTTGAACATGGTGCTGTTCCATAGTTTCCTGCTCTATATTTTCTACAAAATTATTACCATTGTTAAGATACAATACCAGCCAACACTTTATTATCTCTCTTTCATCATTCCTCTTGCAGCATTGATCAGGCTGCTGCTTCATTGAAATATTTTTACCGCGATGATTAAAGATTCGCTGCCGGACGGGAAACAGGCGGATGCAGTAAATACTTTCGGATATTTATTATTCCATATATTAATTTACTGCAGCCTTTGTATTTTTAAATGAAACATTCTTCTGCTATGAGAAAACTTGTAACGATATTTCTGTTTTGCACTTCTCTGTATGCTCAATCCGTTTTTGAACCGGAAACATCAACAATTTATGATTACCTGCACCGTCTCTCCATAAAAGGGATAATAGAATTCAACGATGAAATTAAGCCTGTCCCCAGGACGCTTCTGGCTCAGAAGCTGGAAGAGCTGAATCTTCATCAAAGTGAATTAACGGAAATTGAAAAAGACGAGCTTTCTTTTTACAAAAAGGAATTTTTCCCGGAGATGGATTTAATCAAAAAAGATACTTCTCAATTAATTAAAGATAAAATAGTGTTTTTAAATTTTAGTCAGCATGCGGGGTTCAGAGTATTTTTGTACCATGATAATGATTTTACATTAAATTTTGACCCGGTGCTTGGTTTGTCTTTTAAAAAAGCATATAGTGAAACCCAAAGGCACCGCTGGAATGGAGTGAATGCTTACGGTTATTACAAAAAATCTCTCGGATTCAGTTTGTACATAGAAGACAATGAAGAGCAGGGCTTCTTTATAGACAGGACCAAAAGTTTTACTCCTGAAACCGGAATTAATTTATCAAAGGAAACCGAAAACACAATCGAGTATGCTGAAGTTCATGGAACGGTTTCATTTGCCTGGGATTGGGGTGCGCTTTCTTTCGGAAAAGATTTCTTTCAGCTCGGAAGCGGCAGAGCCGGGCAAATTATTTTAAGCAATAAAGCTCCTTCATTCCCGTTCATAAGGCTTGATTTTCAACCGGTGCCGTGGTTCAGGTTCTTTTATTTTCACGGCTGGCTTTATTCAAATCTCCTCGATTCATCATCAATCAGATACACTCCCGTTCCGGATAGACTTAATCTGTCTCAGATAGAAAAATATATTGCTGCCCACATAATCTCCTTTTATCCTTTGGAAAATCTTTCTCTTTCTTTAGGCGAATCGATGGTTTACAGCGATAAAATAGAATACCTGTACCTGATTCCTGTTATGTTTTTCAGACTGGCGGATCATTATCTTGCTAAAAAAGATATGAACAGCGGCGATAATGCCCAGCTTTTTATGAATGCCGCGTATAAAAATTATCAGTTTAAAACCAAGGTGTACGGAACGCTTTTCATTGATGAATTATCAGTAAGCAATTTATTGGAAGGCGGGAATTTATCTGCAATAGGATTTACGCTGGGAATTAATTTAGCAGATCCATTTATAAAAAATTCCGAGTTTACCGTTGAATATTCAAGGCTTAATCCTTTTGTCTATATGAATTCAAACGATGCACAGACTTTTACAAGCCACGGTTATCAATTAGGGCATTGGATAGGCAGTAACAGCGACCAGGTTTATTTTTCATATTCACAAAAAATTTTACGCGGCTTATCATTGAAACTGCAGGGAGAATATATAAGGAAGGGACAGCAGGAGCTTCCTATCCAGCAGTATCAATTGCCGTATCCGGAATTTCTGTTCGGCAGCAGAAAGAATCAGGAGAACGGATCGGCAGAATTATCGTATGAAGTCTTTCATCAGCTCTTCGGTAAAATATTCTATAAGTACTCTTATACAACAGATGAGGAGCCTCTCCGCACACCTGATTATATGATTGGTGTAAACCATTCTTTTGGAATATCAATAGCTTACGGTCTTTGAAGAAATTCCAATCAGAAGCAGTTTTCGGGACAGTTTTTCAAATGGAAGCAGATCATTGTTTGATAAAATTAGATCGGTTTAAATTGATTTACTTTGATAATTGAATCCTTGATAAATTTAGTCTTTTCTTAACCGCAATTACAATCAAAAATTGATTCGTTGACTTGTTATTTGGCTTAATAATTGTCTAAGCATGAGCAAAACTTACTTTAGGACCGATGAAGAAATACCATTTAATATCAATCATAATATTATTTAGTGATTTTATTTTCGGACAGATTGTTTATCAGCCCCTTAACGATCAGGTATATAATTACCTTAGCATTTTAAGCCGGAAGGGAATAACCAATTTTGAGGATCTGATGAGGCCTGTCTCCAGAAAATATATTGCACAGAAGCTGCTCGAAGCCGATGAGAAAAAAAATGAATTGACCGATCTTGAAAAAGAAGAGCTGGAATATTACAAGAAAGATTTCTACCTGGAGCTGGAGAGTTTCAAAAAGGAAAATGAAGAAAAACAGAATTTAAGCTTTTTTGGAAAAGATGGAGGAGGGAGAATAAGATTATTTTCATACAGCGACAGTTTATTTAAAATTAATATTAGCCCTATTCTCGGATACCAATTAAATTTCCCGGAAAAAGAAAGGGAGAGCCATTCATGGAACGGTCTGTATCTTTACGGGTATTTGTCGGATAATACCGGTTTTAGTTTTGATTTCAGGCTGGACAATGAGGTGCTTCAGACGAAAAAGGTAACGATGAATAGGTTTACTCCTGAAACCGGGAAAATTACTGCAGCACCTGTAAGTAAAAATTTTGATTACAGTGAAACACATGCAATGCTCACCATTGATTGGACCTGGGGAAGCATTTCCGCGGGAAAAGATTTTTTAGAATACGGCCACGGGGAAAGCGGCAAGCTTGTTTTATCAACAAAAGCACCCTCCTTCCCTTTTCTCAGGCTAAATTTGCAGCCTGTTTCATGGCTTACTTTTAATTATTTTCATGCATGGCTGAACTCAGATGTGATTGATTCAGTCAATATTCTTGAATACCGGCGGAGTATTTACCGGGAAAAATATTTTGCATGGCATAGTATAATAATAACTCCCTTTGACGGGTTTGACATTTCCATCGGGGAATCAATTATTTACAGCGATCACCTTGAATTTATTTACCTTATTCCCATAATGTTTTTTCATTTTTCGGATGATTTTGTAAGCAGCAGAGTAAACAAACCAGGTGATGCAAATACACAGATTTTTCTAACACTAAGCTCGAAAGGTCATATAAAAAATACACATCTGTACGGGACTTTATTTATTGATGAATTAACTATTCCTAATTTCGACAACTCATTATTCCCGAACGGAAAGACTATTGAAGATGAAGAATATGATGAAAGGCTGCGGACACAGTTTGGCTTTACACTAGGCGGTTCAATTTCGGACCTGCCGCTGAATAATCTTACCTTTACTGCCGAATACACCAAGATTAATCCTTTTGTATACGGCCATCATACTCCGGCACAATCATATACAAATTCTTCTTACCTGATGGGTCACTGGGCCGGGCATAACTCAGATCTATTTTATCTATCGGTTAATTACAGGATTTTAAGAGGGTTACACGCAGACCTATGGGGCGAGTACATCAGGAAAGGCAGCGAAGATTACAGCGGTCAATATATACAGCCGCAGCCTCCGTTCCTGTTCGGATTAAAAAGATCTTTCAGGTACATCGGACTTGATCTGAATTACGAAATATTCCATGAACTGCATGCTTCGGCTAGAGCGAAGTTCGGCAAAGTTTCCGAAGAACAGGACGAGGCGAATTTTATCAATACAAATTTCAAGGAATTTTCATTCTCATTTTATTACGGATTATGAACCGGTTTTTATGATGCAATTGACTAACATTTTCATAAAGATTTTCACTAATAAGTTTTCGCGCTAGTTGCTATATTTGATTATTCAATTTTTATAATAATAAAAAACCATTGGTATGAAAGGAATAATACTTGCAGGCGGTTCGGGTTCCAGGCTTTATCCTATAACAAAAGTTTACAGCAAGCAGCTGAGTATTATCTATGATAAGCCTTTAATCTACTATCCGCTTTCAATTTTAATGCTCGGCGGTATTAATGAAATTCTTATTATTTCTAATGAAGAAACAATACCGCTGTACAGTCAGCTTTTCGGAAACGGAGCCCAGATTGGTTTAAAAATTGATTATGCTGTTCAGGCTGCACCGAAAGGAATAGCCGAGGCATTTATAATAGGGGAAAAGTTTATAGACAAACAGGGTGTTGTACTTATACTTGGCGATAATATTTTTTATGGAACTTTAAATTTTTTTTATGAGGCATTGGAAAAAAATCCGGGGGCTACAATTTTCGGATATCAGGTTACAGATCCGCAGCGTTACGGAATTGTTGAGTTCGATTCGGATGGAAGAGCCCTGTCAATTGAAGAAAAGCCGAAAATCCCAAAATCTCAATATGCAGTGCCGGGTTTGTATATCTTTGATGAAAATGTAGTGGAGATAGCAAAGAATTTAAAACCTTCTGCCCGCGGCGAGCTGGAAATAACAGATGTAAACCGGGAATATTTGAAAAAAGGGAAGTTGAGAGTTGAGAAAATCGGGAGAGAAGTTGCCTGGCTGGATACCGGCACTCCGGAAGCGCTTCTTCAGGCTTCGAATTTTTTCGGAATAATTGAGGAGAGACAGGGATTCAAAGTTGCCTGCATAGAGGAAATTGCTTACAATATGAAATTCATCAACAAGAAAAAATTAGAAATGCTTGTGGAAAGCATGCCGGAATGTCTTTATAGATCATACCTGGGGAAATTTCTTAAAGATCTTCCGCCTGATAACTAAACAGCTGCAAAAATTATGGAAATAATAAAGACCGAATTAAACGGAGCTCTTCTTATAAAGCCGAAAGTATTCTCAGACAGCAGGGGATATTTCCTGGAATCTTATAGAGCCGATATATTTAATATAAACGGAATAAAAATAAATTTAGTTCAGGATAATATTTCCAAGTCGAAAAAAGGAACGATAAGAGGGCTGCATTACCAGGTCGGTGAAAAAGCACAGTCAAAGCTCT
>CAYSGP010000174.1:0-5270 GCA_964430095.1 uncultured Ignavibacteriaceae bacterium | reverse complement strand
CAGGGTTCCCCTCTCTTAATTTCCAGCTCAGGGAATTATGTGTGGTGCGAAGAACCTTTCAGATTTGAATTTAATAATGACAGTTTACATGTTTCCTCATCTTATGATCAGATTAAATCGGGCAAATCGGGCAATTCTTTAAGAGACGCTTACCTGTTTGTCTCCCAAAACTTTTTCCCTCCGCAGGGTAAAATTCCTGAAGCATTATTATTTACCATGCCTCAGTATAATACCTGGATTGAACTTACCTATAATCAAAATGAAGTAGATATTTTAAATTACGCACAAGCTATTATTGATAACGGTTTTCCTCCGGGAGTTATTATGATTGACGATAACTGGCAGGAAGATTATGGTAATTGGGAGTTTAAAGCAGAAAAATTTAATAATCCAAAAGAAATGATAAAGAAGCTGCATGAGCTTGGATTTAAAGTAATGCTTTGGGTTTGCCCCTTTGTAAGTGCTGATTCACCAAATTACAGACTTCTTGAATCGGAGAATGCTTTTTTGATCGAAGATAATGAGGAAAAGAGACCAGCTATAGTCAGGTGGTGGAATGGTGCAAGCGCACTGCTTGATTTTACAAACCCTTCAGCTGAGAAATGGTTTAAAGATCAGTTGAAATCACTTGTTGAATCGTATGATGTCGATGGGTTTAAATTTGATGCCGGAGATCCAAATTTTTATGCGGGTAAAATAGCAGCAAGCAAACATATAACTCCAAATGAGCATTCCGAACTTTTCGCAAAAATCGGGCTTGAGTTTCCCTTGAACGAATACAGAGCCTGCTGGAAAATGGGGGGACAGCCGTTAGCACAACGGCTTAGAGATAAAAGACATGAATGGGAAGATCTCATGCTTCTTATACCCGGAATTATTGCACAAGGACTTATGGGTTATCAATTTACTTGTCCTGATATGATTGGCGGCGGTGAGTATGGTTCTTTCCTAAACCTTAAAACGCTAGATGAAGAATTGATTGTCCGTTCTGCGCAGTGCAGTGCATTAATGCCGATGATGCAGTTCTCTGCTGCGCCATGGCGCACTTTAAGTAAACAAAATATGAAAATATGCAGAGAAATGGCTGAATTACATAAAAATATGGGAGATGAAATCCTCAAACTTGCTAGGGAGAGCGCAATTTCGGGCGAACCGATTGTAAGAAATATGGAATATGTCTTTCCTCATAGCGGGTATTCTGAAATAAAAGATCAGTTTATGCTGGGTAATAGTATTTTGGTTGCACCGGTATTAGAGAAAAATAACTTCAGCAGGGAAATAGTCTTTCCTCCGGGAAAATGGGCGGGAGACGATGGAAGTTCTGTGACAGGACCTTCTAAAATAATTGTAAATGTCCCAATTGAAAGGCTTCCCTGGTATAGAAAAATAAATTAGAATTTGTTTTCGTTAAAATTTTGTTAGGGTAGTTATGAAAAAATCCGAAATCCGAAATCCGAAATCCGACTTGTCCCGCCGTAGGCGGGAAATTTGGAAAGGGATATTATATCCAATATTCTGTATGGTTCTTTTAATTCTTATCTCAGGCTCTTCACATGCTCAGCAGCAATGGAAACCTGTTACAGATTGGGGTCATTGGATACTTGGGCATAAATCCGATCCGGAATTTCTTGAAAAAAACAAAATGACTGTAACCTTCGGAAGCGGTGCTCCGAATTTTGATGAAGTTACAAGAGCTGAATTTGATATTAAAATGGAAGAAGCAAAAAAATTCAACCGTTACTATCATGAAAAAGGTTATATTGTTCTTAGATATTTATCTACATCCCTCAACGGCAATTCAGAATCAAACAAAGATATTCCGCAGAAACATCAATTAAATTATTTGAAGTTTTACAATGAGAGATGGCAGGATTTTGAAGATTATATCGGTCCTAAACCGCCTGTTGATCCAACTACATGGATGATGGTAAAGCCTGATGGAGCTTTCCCTTATTATCGTTATGCACCTTATGGGAAAGAAACAGGTCCGGGATTTGAAACCTGGGGAGTTCCTGTGAATCCTTTTTATGTCCGGATGATGGAAGGAAAAATAAGAGCACAGGCCGAAACTGGTATAGACGGCTCTTATATTGATTGGACGCATATTGCTGAAGGGACTTCTTATGATGAATATTCACATTCGGGATTCATTGATTATCTAAAAAAAAATCTGCCTTCTGATGTAAGTTTAAAAAAATACGGAACGGATGATTTTTCAAATATAAAACTTCCTGAAAAACGTAATGATAAATTTTGGATGGAGTGGATAACTTACCGCGGATATCAGGTTGCTGAGTTCCATAAGCATATTCGTACGGTAGCCCGGAAATATAACCCGGATTTTATGATTTCCGGGAATGTATTCGGCGGCTTCGGTTTTGGTCCCATTGCATATCATAGCGCAGGGAATATGGAAATGCTTGCGAGAGATGGTTATGATGATTTTATCTATTCTGAAATGCAGGAGTATCTGGATTCCGCACCGCGCAATAAAGATGGAATAAAAATAACAAACAGCCCGGCGCTAAAATTCCTTGCTGCTGCCGCTCATGGAAAGCCTGTAATTATCTATGCTACGGAAATTACGCCTCCCATTTTCCCCAATCCCACGGAAAAATGTTTAAGTGCAATGGCACAGATTAACATAGCGGAAGCGGTTGCAAATCACTGCATCTTCAGGGAAAAGAGAGAGACGCCGCAGGGTGCAACCGACATATATAAATTTTTAGCTGCTAACAGGGAGTATTTAACCGGTTCCCATTTATATAGTAATATCGGAATACTGGCTTCGTTAAATCAGTTTCTCGCAGATGAACAAAGTTTTGCATTCACTACATCCCGGGTACTTTCGGATAATGGAATAAACCACATTTTTTTAGTTGAAGATGATTTAACACCTTCCTCTCTGAATAATTTTGACTTAATTATCCTACCGTATCTTCCGTTATTGAGTATGAAGAACCAAAATAATCTGCTGGATTTTGTAAAGCAGGGAGGTAAGCTGATAATTCTCGGTTCATCAGGGATTAAAAATGAATTCAATCTTTCAAACGAAAAAATCCCCTTTTTAGACGCAATAAAACTTTCTGCATATCCCAAGGAAAAATTAGTCCGTTCTTATGATGAGGGAGAAATAATTTTTCTTCCATTGGAAATTCCTGAACATAAATTCTTAACTGTTCAGAAAAATAATCCTGACGCAACAACTTTCGGTTCTTCCATGGTAGATGTTTTTGCAGACTTGCCGGAAGCTTACACTCGTGCAAATATGCATCCCGATCTTAAACCAATCCTAAACAATCTTGCTGCTGAAGTACGAAATGTTTTAACCGGTCATCTTACTTCGTTGGAAACCGGACTGCCGTTTATAGAATTTACCACAATGCTTAAAACAAACGAGCATATCCTTGTTCATCTGGTAAATTACAATGTTACAGTTGAAGGTGATATCACTTCATCAAAGGAAATAAAAACGCGGATTGTAATACCGGGCGGATCGAAAGTTAAGAAAATACTATATAGTGGTGAATTGGCAGACTTAAATGAATTAGATTTTAAAATCATAAATTTTGACAATGATAATATAGTAGAAGTAACATTCCCGGATTTAGATATTTATGGATTTGCGGTTATTGAGTTAGAGTAACGCTCATTGAGCAGATTATTTTGTCCGTGTTTAATTTCTAAGTAGGATTTATAGGAGCTGAAATGAAAAACAATTTTACACGAAGAAGTTTTATCAAATTATCTGCATTAAGCAGTGCCTTTTTAGGCTTGACAGGTTTTGCTCCAATAAATACAAAAGACAAAGTTTTAGAAAAGATTGAAAAAATTTCTGCATCTCCTCTAAAAAAAGGGGAATCTGTTATCGGATTAACCGTACCGCCGATTAACCAGGTTAAAGTTGCTTTTATCGGTTTAGGCAACAGAGGATCGGAACACTTAAAACTTGTCGATGCTCTTTGTCCGGATAAAGCAATGATTAATGCAATATGCGATGTCCAGCAAAATAAAGTTGACGCTGCGGTTAAAAAGCTAAAAGAATCAGGTCATGGACAAAAACCAATTGTCTATACCGGTACGACTGAAATCTGGAAAGAGATGATTAAACGGGATGATATTGATTTGGTTATTATCTCTACTCCATGGGAAGATCATGCTGCAATGTGCGTCCAGACAATGCAGCAAGGTAAACATGCTGCTGTTGAAGTGCCGGCGGCTGATACCATAGAAGATTTATGGAAACTTGTTGAAACAGCCGAAGAAACAAAACGCAATTGTATGATGATGGAGAATGTTTGTTACGGTGATGAGGAGCTGTGGATTTTAAATTTGGCTCAGCATGGGGTTTTAGGTACGCTTACTTATGCCGAATGTGCTTACATTCATAACTTACGGGATCTTCTTTTCAGTAAAGATTATTACTACAATATGTGGCGTATTCGACACCACGAAAAGCGCGTTGGTAATCTCTATCCGACACATGGTTTGGGTCCTGTTGCTCAGTATATGAATATAAACAGGGGAGACTCATTTGAAACCTTAGTTTCTATGAGTTCCCTGCAGGCCTCGCTTGACGAATATTCCGCTCAAATAGAAAGTACAAATGAATTCTTTAGCAGAAAAGGTTACAAGCATGGCGATATGAATAATTCTTTAATAAAAACTTCCAATGGGAGAATGATATTAGTGCAGCATGATGTAGTGACACCACGGCCTTATAACAGAATTAATGCATTAGCCGGTACAAAAGGATATCATGAAGGTTATCCAAGCAGACTTTCTCTTGTTGATAAAGGGCATGAATGGTTAAATGATGATGAATATAACTGGTATAAGGAAGAATATAAACATCCTATATGGGAGAAACTAAAAACAGGGATTGAAAAATACGGCGGGCATGGGGGAATGGATTTCGTAATGATTTTCAGATTAATTGATTGCCTTAACAAAGGATGGTTTTTAGATCAGGACGTTTATGATGCTGCCTCCTGGTCAGCGGTTATACCGCTTTCATCACTCTCTGTAGAACTAGGAAATATACCAATTAAATTCCCGGATTTTACAAGTGGAAGGTGGAATGAGAACAGAGAATTAGGAATTTTAAAAAACTATTAATTTCAAATATTTACTTAAATAACTTAAATATGGGGAATGGAAATTTATTTCAATTAGATAATATTGTTATTTCATTAATCGTTTTGCCGTTTTGATATATGAATCTTTATCCCTGCAAGGAAATTTAAAAAAACCAATTCCACAAAAGAAAA
>CAYSGP010000173.1:0-4303 GCA_964430095.1 uncultured Ignavibacteriaceae bacterium | reverse complement strand
TATCCCGATGCTGATGAAAAAGATCTCGATAAATGGGAAAAAGACGGTTCACTTGAATTTAAAATTATAGACGGCGTGAAATTTTATTTTAACCGTGCGCATGCAAATTTATTCAGGGTTAATAAAGAAGCCAAAAAGCAGAAAGAAAAAATTGACGGCTATTTGCCGAATGAGCTGAATAAATATCTTTCATCTTATATTCCCCATGCAGTTAATGAATCAAAAAAAATAAAAGCAAATCTGGTTGGAAAAATCAAGCACAAGCTGAATTACACCATTTCTATTGAGCCGAATGCCGTTCCGGAGGGAGAGATAGTCCGCTGCTGGTTTCCGTTTCCTAAAGAAAAGCATAAAAGGCAAACAGGCGTCAAGCTTATTTCAATTAACAGCAGCGAATATATAATTGCCGGTGATACAAATCCGCAGCGTACGGTTTACCTGGAAAAAACCGCAGTGAAAGATGAACCGGTTGTTTTTAATATGGTTCTTGAAGTCACTAATTATACTGAATTATTTAATGTAATCCCTGATAAAGTTTTACCTTATAATACAGGAAATGAAGATTATATAAGAAATACTTCCGAGAGAGAACCGCATATAATATTTACAGAGAAGATAAAAAATCTTTCAAGAGAAATAATCGGGGAAGAAAAAGATCCTTACTCCAAAGCAAAAAAAATTTTTGAATGGATAAGTGAAAATATTCCATGGGCGGGTGCGAGAGAATATTCAACTATTGAAAATATTTCTGATTATTGTATCCGGAAAGGCTATGGAGATTGCGGCATTAAGGCATTACTTTTCATTACTCTTTGCAGGTATAACGGTATACCTGCAAAATGGCAGAGCGGATGGATGCTTCACCCGAAATCTGTAAATCTGCATGATTGGTCGGAAATTTATTTTGAAGGATACGGCTGGGTTCCGGTCGATCCTGATTACGGACTCCAGGATTTTAAAAACAGCGAGGAAAAATATTTTTTCTTCGGCGGAATAGATGCTCATCATCTCATAATTAATGATGACTACTCTGCTCCTTTATTCCCTGCTAAGATTTTTCCGAGAAGCGAAACTATAGATTTTCAACGTGGTGAATTAGAGTGGCGGGGGGGAAACATTTACTTTGATAAATGGGATTATGAAATGAAGGTTGGGTACTCCTTTAGTCCATAATGGAAGTTAATAGTTAATCGTTATTAGTTATTAGTCTACATCCGATTAACAATTAAAATTTAACGATTAACTTATGAACCATGAATTTTGAAAAAATATTTACAACTCTTTTAAAAACTATACATGAAAATATCTATTCGATCAGCTATTCTTGCAATGCTGTTTCTTTCTGCCTTTAATCTGCTTGCACAGGAAAATACTTCTATGGAAAAAATTAAGGACATTCTCCTTGAACTGGAAAATAAGTTTGCACCTGATAAAAGGACGGCAATTTTTCATATCACAGCCGAACAGAAAGGAAATAAATTCATCCTTAAAGGTGAAACTGACAATGCGGAATCAAAAAAAGAGCTGATGCAGAAATTAAATACTTCTCAAATTATTGACAGCATTAGGGTTTTGCCTGAAGCCGAACTTGGAGATAAGATTTATGGAATTATTAATCTTTCCGTAGCTAACCTTAGGACAAAAAGAAGCCACCATTCGGAACTGGCAACACAGGCTCTTCTCGGCACGCCGGTTAAAGTACTTAAGAAAAAACATGGCTGGCATTTAGTTCAAACACCGGATGAATATATTTCATGGATGGAAAGTGACGGATTTTTCGGTGCAGATTATGCAGGCATGCAGTTGTGGAATCATTCTGAAAAAGTGATCTATACTAAGGATTTTGGATTTAGTTATTCTTTGCCGGATGAAAATTCCCAAAGAGTTACTGATCTTGTGGTTGGTGATATTCTTAAATTTGGTGGCAATGAAAAAGGCTTCTGCAAAGTTGTTTATCCTGATGGAAAAACAGCTTTCATAGAATCAGCAGACTGTACTCCCTTTGATGGATGGCTTAGTAAACTGGATCCAACTGCAGAAAATATTTTAAAGACTGCTAAATTATTTATGGGAATTCCCTATTTATGGGGCGGTACATCGATAAAAGGAATGGACTGCAGCGGGTTTACAAAAACAGTTTTTTTCCTAAACGGATTAATCCTTCCCCGGGATGCTTCGCAGCAGGTTAATATTGGAGAATTGGTTGATACAAAAGATAGGTGGGAAAATCTTTTGCCGGGTGATCTGCTTTTTTTTGGAGAAAAAGGAGAAGATACTTTAAAGGATAAAATTACGCACGTAGCGATTTATATTGGAGACGGGGAATATATACATGCATCAGGAAGAATCAGGATAAATAGTTTTTCTAAAAACAAACCCAACTATAATGCCTATAGGGATGATTCATTTGTACGTGCAAAGAGATTGTTAAACCTAATGGATTCAAAAGGTATATCATCTATTGTAAACAATAAATTTTATAATGAGCTGAGATAAACGATTAATTCCGGATTATTGTTAGAAGCATGATTTGAACTTCCAGCAAATAGGTAATTCCGCCCCTTAGAGATTAAAAGCCCAATGCGTTTTTTTATTTTTCCGTGAAGGCAAAAATTCTCTTGCTTTTTTAATTCAGTTTTCATACATTGAATCGGTTCAATCATGATTTGATTGGTTTAGTTCATTAAAACTTTTACTTTCAAACTCTCTCTGATAGTTTTAAAATTTCTGCAGGGGGTGATATATTTACCAGTATAATCTCCTTACCGCTCTGCCTGCAATGGTGCGATGAATAAAACGCTGTTAGCTTATAACAATAAACGGTAATCAATTTAGTCGTTTAATCGTTATCTCCACCATTAACGAAAGGATGATGTATGCAAATCGGCTTTGCACTTCGTCTGAGGCCGAATGTCTATCCTTTTTACGGCATACTGCTGCTGCCTCTCCACTGTTTGAGTCCGCCTTAATTAATTTTTTATAAAGTAGTTTTTTAATTCACTAAAATATATTCACTCAAATAATAGGTAGTATATTTATGAAACTCAAAATTACATTAACATGCATATTGGCTGTGTTGCTGATTGCGCAGCAGTCAACTGCCCAGACAATTACCTCAAATCAAACCGGCAACCAGGGCGGCTACTGGTATACGTTTTGGAAAGATAGCCCGGGGTCAGTTTCAATGACTTTAGGATCCGGCGGCCAATTCAGTGTTTCATGGAGCAATGTTGGGAATTTTGTTTGCGGTAAAGGATGGAGTACGGGGTCAACATCAAGAACTATCACCTACTCACGCAGCGGCAGTGCACAATATATTGGTGTCTATGGATGGATGACAAACCCGCTCGTAGAATATTACATCGGGCAGCACAGTGGAGGTTCTAACAGAGGCACATATTCAGCCGATGGGACTACCTACACCTTATATGTGGATAATCGAAACGGACCAAACATTCAAGGCAATGGGCCTTTTCTACAGTATAATGCTGTCGGGGGTGGAACAAGCGTAAATTTTGGCCAGCACGTTAGCGGATGGCAAAGTCGAGGAGTGTCAGTAGGCACTCAAAACTACCAGGTGGTAGCTATAGAGGGATGGAATAGCAGCGGTAATGCAAGTGTAACAGTGGGTTCCGGCGGCAGCAGCAGCAGCGGAGGCAGCAGCAGCGGCGGATCGAGAACGGTTCTTGTAAGAGCACGAGGAACCAGCAGCGGTGCAAGCATTACTCTCCGTGTAAATAATCAGAATGTTCAAACATGGACCTTAACAACAAGCATGGTGAATCGCAGTGCTTCAACTTCATTAACCGGCGGTATTACTGTAGCATTTACAAACGATGCAAGCGGCAGAGATGTACAGATTGATTACATCCAGGTTAATGGGGTAACGCGCCAATCTGAAAGTCAAACTTACAACACCGGCGTTTGGCAAAACAACCAATGCGGCGGATCGAACAGTGAGTGGATGCACTGCAACGGTGCTATAGGGTACGGCAATATAAGCAAGGAAGCTGCTGAGGAGGAACAAACTGTCGAAGTACTGCCGACCGAGTATGCACTCCAGCAAAACTATCCTAATCCTTTTAACCCGGCTACAAATATAAAATATTCTCTTCCCCAAGCAGGGTTCGTAAAATTAACGATTTATGATTTAATAGGAAGAGAAGTTCAAACACTTGTAAATATGGATCAGCCTGCAGGTACTCACACTGCAGTATTTGATGCTGAAAATATTCCAAGCGGTGTTTATTTCTATACTCTTCAAACAAACGGGCTGTCATTTTCAAAGAAGATGATCCTGATG
>CAYSGP010000172.1:0-11724 GCA_964430095.1 uncultured Ignavibacteriaceae bacterium | reverse complement strand
TGTAGCAACTATCCCTATAAACTTCTCCAAAAGCTTTGGTTTAATTTAACTAACGCTTATCTATTTTGTCAAGTCAATTTCAAATTAGAATGAGAATAGTTTGCTTATAGTCCCAGTTCTTCTTTTACTTCTTTCATGGCATTAATGCAGAAAGCAATATGATCATCCAGCGGAATGCCCAGTTCTTCAGCTCCTTTGTAAATATCCTCCCTGCTGACACTCCGTGCAAATGCTTTATCTTTTAACTTCTTCATAACGGATTTCACTTCCACTTCTGCAATTGATTTACCGGGGCGCACATATGCAACGGCTGTTAAAAATCCCGCAAGCTCATCGCAGGCAAATAAGGTTTTTTGAAGAAGATTTTCTCTCGGAATACCTGAATAGTCTGCATGCGAGAGTATTGTATTTCTGAATTCTTCGTCGAAGCCTTTTTCTTTTAAAATTTCAGAACCTTTAAAAGGATGCTCCTCCGCGGTCGGGAACTTTTCATAATCAAAATCATGAAGCAATGCAGCATTACCCCAGTATTCTTCATCCCGGCTGTATTTTTTAGCATAAGCTCTTACACAAGCTTCCACTGCATATGCATGCTTCAATAAGCTGTCGGATTTTGTATATTCTTTGAGAATCGATAAGCAATAATTTCTATCTTTCATTTTTTCCTCCATATGCTCTTTTCGTAAATCAGATTAAAACTTACTTACTACTAGTGAAAGATTTCATTTACCGGCAGCATTAAAACTTGGACAAAGATCTCCAAGGACACACACAGGGCACTTTGGTTTTTTTGCAATGCAGATTTTTCTTCCATGCATTATCAGCCAATGTGAAGAATTGATCCAATCTTTTTGCGGCACCAATTCCTTTAATCTGAATTCAATTTTTTCGGGATCTTCGGAAATAATAAAGCCCAGCCGGTTTGATAATCTCTTAACATGAGTATCGACTGCAATTGCCGGAATACCGAATGCATTACCCGCAACAACAGATGCAGTTTTTCTTCCTACACCGGGAAGCTTATTCAAGGCCTGAAAGTCAGCCGGAACTTTTCCGCCGTGCTTCTCAATTAATTCTTTACAGCACAGTCTTATATTTTTTGCCTTTTGTTTAAAAAATCCTGTTGAATGAATATCTCTTTCAAGCTCATCGTCCGGGACTTTAAGATAATCTTCCGGGATTAAATATTTTAAGAACAGATCTTTTGTAACAATATTAACTCTTGCATCAGTGCATTGAGCCGATAAAATTGTAGCAATCAGCAGCTGGAAAGGAGTTTTAAAATTCAGTGCAGATTTCGGATCAGGGTATTCTTTTTTAAGCCGCTTAAAAATTTCTTCAGCATGTTTTCTGCTTATATCGCCAGGTGCTGTTTTAATTTTTTTTATCATCTCTATCTTAATTAAAGTTCACTTAAAGATTTTCCCTGTCATTCAGAGTCATTTATGGTAATTCCTCGACTTCCATTTTCTGCGCCAAAGCGCATCCCGTTTGCGGGACATTTTCCATTTCCCATTTTCCATCTTCCATTTTACCGATTATACCTCGGATGCTTAATAAATAATCTCTCAACAGGCTTATTATTAATAATATGACTTTGGATTATCTCCTCCACATCATCTAATGTGACCCCTCCATACCATATTTGCTCAGGGTAAACCACAATAGTTGGTCCGAATTCACAGCTATCCAGGCAGCCGGAAGAATTAGCTCTAACATCTGATTTTAAATTCAATTCCTTTAATCTTTTCTTAAACATCTCCCGGAGCTGAACACTTCCTTTATCGCTGCAGCATCCGCGGGGATCCTCCGGCGGCCGTTTATTTTCACATATAAAAATATGTTTTTCGAATCGTTTCACAAATAAAAAATTATTTAATCTTTTGGAATGGCTTAGTAATATTAACAATATTTGGCTACGAAAAATACATCTAGAATTTTAAGGAGACAATAAAAGCGGATTTTTTCTTTACGTCTTATAAGTATAAATTAGTTTTAGCGCAGCAGAATAATATAGAAAAAGTGTTTAAATATTATATATGCAAAGATATTAGGTATTATTCTATTTCAACTCAGGCCTTCATTGAATATTCAAGAAAGAATTCTGCCGACGATTTCGGTTGTCAAAGGCTTCACGATATAGTCAACTACGCTTTTATTTACCAAAGCCAGTTCTTTATCTCTTAAATCAAAGGAAGTTGTAAGGATATAAATTTTATACCGGTCCCTGATTTTTTCATCAAGCTTCTCAAAATAATCCAGGAATTCCCAGCCTGAAACCCTGGGCATATTCAAATCCAGGAATACAATTGTCTGAGATTCATCAGTATCATTTGTATTTTTAACTAGGTAATCAAACCCTTCTTCCGGAATTGTAAAGGCTTTAACAACAGCCCCTTTAACGGAGGTTTTTATTGCAATTTGACACAGTGCATTATTAATTGTGTCATCATCTACAATAACAAACTTTTGTGTATTATTCATTAAGAACTGCTCCGATTTTAAAATTTTTTAAAAATCATGTTAAACTAAATAAAAATCGAATCAGATTTAAAGTTCAAATTCTATTTTAAATTCCGTCCCTTTATTGACTTCACTTTGAATCTGGATCTTCCCTCCAAGTGTTTCAGTCTGCATCTTCGTCATAAATAACCCCATACCTTTTCCTTCGGTATGAGTATGAAAACGTTTATACATTCCAAATACTTCATTCCCCTTCTTCTTAAGATCAATGCCTATTCCGTTGTCTTTGAAAGTTAATGTCAGCTTGCCGTCATCTCTAAAGCTTTTTATTTCAATCAAAGGATTTGAATCTATTCTTTTATACTTAATGCTGTTTAAAATGAGATTATAGAATATGCTGTACAGGTAGCTTTTCAGGGTCATCATTTCATCAATTGAGGTGAAATCGGTTTTAATTTCCGCATGCTCCGCTTCAATAAGAGTCAATATGCTTGTTCTAATATCGTGCACCAATTTTGAAAAAGACACCTTCTCTTTCTTTTCATTTACTCCCTGTTTAATCTGCAGGATATTACTCAAATCCAGAATAACCTCATCCAGCTTTTTAACCGAAGAAAATAATCCTTTCATCATTAAAGTTTTCTCATTATCATCCATTTTTACATGCTGCATGGCATCCGATATTCCTATAATATTTGCTACGGGCGTCCTGAGATTATGGGACATGATGTAAGTGAATTGTTCCAGATTCCTATTCTGCTGCATTAGTTCCGCAGTCATTTTTTTAAATGCTTCGTCGGCTTTTTTTGCATCCGTTATATCTTCCTTAATGGCTATAAAATTGGTAATCTCACCATGCTCATTCAGGATTGGAGAAATTAAAGCGGATTCCCAGTACAGCTCCCCATTTTTTTTCTTATTTAGAAATTCTCCGCGCCAATCCTTTTTACTTGAGATTGTTTTCCAGAGGACACCGTATTCCTCTTGGGTCATTTTCCCTGATTTCAGGATATTCGGATTCTTACCTTTCACTTCCTCGAATGTATATCCGGTTAGTGCGGTAAATTTCGGATTTACATATTCAATTTTCCCGCTCATATCGGTTATCACTATAGATGCAGGGCTTTGCTCAATTCCGGCGGAGAGTTTTCTTATATTACCTTCAGCAATTTTGCGTTCGGTAATATCATAAACAATGGAGTATAAAAAAGTTTTCCCGCCGAAAGAAATCGGTCCGCTGAAGACTTCCACATCCTTAATCTGATTATCAGCTAATTTATGCCTGAAAAAGAATTGTCTGCGCTTTTCGGCTTTAGCCTTCTCCATTTCCTTTCTCACTTCATTTTCCGGCAGCTGATTTATATCGGAAATATGAAGTCGTAATAACTCTTCGCGGGAATAACCGTAAAAGTCCAAAGCAGCGGGGTTTGCCTCTACAATCTTTCCTGATTCAGGATTAATGAGGAGCATAACCGAATGATTGTTTTGGAATAAGCTTCGGTAACGTTCTTCGCTCTCATTAAGAGCCTGCACCGCGTTCTTACGTTCCGTAATATCTCTAACAATCCCTACAATATAATTTTTGTCGTCAATAAGGAGCTGAGAAAGATTTATTTCGCAGTATGTCTGAGCTTTGCCATTTTTGAAAATCCATTCAAACAGCTGAGGTTCGCCTTCATTGACTTTATGGATTATATTCGAGAATTTCTCTTTGGAATTAGTTCCGTCAATTTGGAATTCCGGAGAGAAATCCAAAAGAGATTTTGAGACGATATTCGATTGATCAATTTTAAAAATTTCCTCCGATTTGGCATTGCAGTTAATGATTTTATCGTTTTCAATAATTAGAATTGAATCATTTGATGTTTGATACAAAGCTTCAAACTTTTTAGTCGATTCATTTAATTTTAATAAATCCTTGTAATTCTGCCTGCTCTGAAAATAAAGGAAGGACAACCCTGCAAAAGCAAAAAGAGGGAATAAAAAAATAAGTATAAAAGATAACCTGTTCGAAACCGGTTTATAAATTTCCGATAGATCAATTTTAGATACCAGCAGCCATGGAGTATTTTCAATCTCTCTCAGATCTGCAAGCACTTTCTCGCCCCTGTAATCAATCCCTTCTACAATTCCCCGGATACCGAGAGCAACCTTTACTGCGGGAACGTCAAGGTGGATTAAAGGTATTTTTAATGTAAGAGGAGCCGATTTATTGAATTTTAGAGTATTAATAAAAACTACGCTGTCTTTTTCTCTATAAACCAAAAATGATTCGCCGGAAGAATTGTTGATAAGCCAGTTCTTTACGGTGGGGAAAATAATTTTGGCGGGATCAATCTTTAATATAATTATAAATGAAGGTTTACCTGGAATTAAAATAGGGATGTAGATATCAAGATCAATACTGGAACCGGATGGATCTCTATAAAAATTAGTGAATTTTATACTTCTGCTCTTTAAAGCCGAATTAATTGAATCTGCAATAAAATTATCAAGATTATCCGGATTCATGCAGACGAGACACTTTTTATCCGAGCCAATTATGGAAATGTTTTTATAGTCGTGACTCTTAAACATAGTCTCCACGACTTTCGCAATTTTTATGGAATCTTTTATATTCGGTGAAGCGGCAAGCTTAGGAAGATTTTCTTTTAGATAAAAATTTGAAAAGAGGTAAGCAGCATCGGAAAGCCTTTCATTAAACCACCGGGTTATTTCGGATGATTTTATCTTTGCCAGTGTCTGGATATATTCTCTGTTTTCGCGGCGTTCATTATTTTTTTCTTCGTTATAGAAATTAATTATCAGGCCTAAAAAAATTATAATAAATAGGATGAATGAATAAACAAAAAACCTATTTAGTTTTAGGTGAATTTTATTCATGAAACATAGTTGTATTTTTAATTCAGATAGTGGCCGAAAAGATTAATAGAACTCAATTTGCATGCCGCAAGGTATATTTATAAATATCAAGAATTATATGCAGAAGGTTTCTATACTTAAGAAAATATGCTTCAACCAAATCTTATTTTTCCGAATACAAAGAAAAGGGAAAAGAGCATCGGAGAACTTTTTTATAACTTGTCCAAAAATAGAAATTTCTTGAACTAATTCTAAATATTTCTGCCGTAATACTTATTGGGTATGGTGAAGTATAATGGATTAAAAAAAAAGATTGACCGGCTGAGAAAATTCAGTTTCTTCCGGTCAATCTTATCCGAACTCAGGTGAAAGAGAGTTCACGGACGGTTACTAGAACATATCTTTTTAGATCATCATCGTATAGCACTTCAAATATAAATTCATTTATTTGAAAAGTGGAGTTAATTTATCACGTATAAATATGATTGTGATTAAGAGTAACAAATTTTCTGAAGGAAGCTTAGTTAAGTGAATTATATCAGATAAAATAGTTTTTAATTTAAAAAAACAAAAAAAAAATTCCGGGAATAAATATCCTTCGAAAAGTAAGGCAACTTAAGACAAAATCGGTTATTCTAATTATGAAGTTATTTCTAAAACAATTTCCTTGGTGAGTGGTTTCACGATATAATCTTCCACGTCTTTATTTTTACCGGCTCGTTCTCTATCGCGGGGATCTACGGAAGAAGAAAGAATGTAGATTTTTACTTGTTTTTTAATAATCTCATCAAGCTCTTCAAAACGTTCAAGAAATTCCCATCCTGACATTATGGGCATATTTAAATCTAAAAGAATTATAGAAGTTGACTCATTCATATTCACTGCATATTCTGTTTTAATAAATTGAAACCCTTTTTCCGGGAGAGTAAACGTCCTGACATCCATTTTTCCCAAAGCCAATTTAATTATCATTTTGCATAAGGCATTATTTAATGGATCATCATCAATAACCACAAACCGGGAAATATCTTTCATGGGATAAAATCCATTATCCGGTTATTTTTTCAGATGATTCTTGATAATTCCTTCCCAGGCGCGGGACGGGGGGAAATTGTTTCTTCATAAGGATCGATTCTATATTCAGCAATACGTTTGAAGAGTCCAATCGGTTAATTTTTAATATCCAATACCTGCTTAATTTAAAAATTCATGAAGCATATAGTCAATACCCGGATAAGAAATATTTTTAAATCTGTAGTCGATAGGTGCAATGCCGAAAAGATGCGTTAATATAATTTTTAATGTCCGCCCGGAACTGGAACTTTTTCCGGTGCTTTAAATGCTGCCGATTCCTTAACCATAAGCCAAAGTGCCGCGGATATGGCTAAAGAGGTACCGCTTATGATGAAGATAATATTTTTATCTGCTGCATCTTTAATTATAGTTCCAAAAAATAAGCTGACAATCAGCTGAGGAATTACAACGGAGAGATTAAATATTCCCATGAAAAATCCCATTCGGCTTTTGTCGACTTTCTCAGACATAATTGCGAATGGCAGGCTTACAACTGCTGCCCAGCCGATTCCGGCTGCAGCCATAAGAAGATATAGAACCACCGGAGATTTACCTAGTGCAGCAATTCCGAAATAAGCAAGAGACATTACTGCAACACAGCTCAGATGAGTTCTTACCCTTCCGATTTTCTCGGTAACAGGTTCAAGCACAAGGGCCGGCAGTATAAACCCGATAGTATTTAAAACTGCAAATGAAATCGAAATTATTTGACCTGTTTCATTATCTGAGAGCGGAGAAAGCCTTTGCTGTATAAATGCAATTATATATACAAACATCGTCTGGATACCAAGCCATGAAAAACCATGTGCTAAATAAATTCTGAATAATTGCCCCCATTGATTTTGAAAAGCAATCTTTTCATTCTCAGTTCCGATTGCATCCTTAATTTTAATCTCTTTTTCTTCCTTTATAAAAAGAGTAGGAATGATTGAAAACAGTAAAACAAGACTTACTCCAAAGTATATGAGTATATAATTTCCGAATGATGCACCAATTACATAAGCCAAGACGCCGAAGAAGCCTGAAATTGTCTGCATCCACGTATAACCTTTAGTTCTATCAACACCTTCAGGAGTAACATCCGCAATGATTGACCTTGTGGGATTAAAGCTGATATTTATTGCCATATCAAGTGTAAGAGCAATAACAATTGCTACCGAGATCAAGCTGCCGATTCCAAGAAAATTATTTATTTTATCAATATTGGGTAATGCTATAAGCATTAATGCAGCTAATACTCCGCCTATTAAAATAAAAGGGCGCCTTCTTCCACCCCAAAACCATACTTTATCACTTATTAATCCTATTATAACTTGCCCGAAAATTCCTGCCAACGGTCCTGCTGCCCAAACGATTCCTACCTCATGTATATCAAGGTTATATTTTGTACTTAAAATCCAGCTCAGTACGGCAATTTGAATTGATAAGGCAAATCCCATTGCAGTTGATGGCAGACTTAGTATTATATAAAATGAATTTGTTAATTTTCTCTGAATGTTGAGCATATTAAGCCTATATATTGGACTAATTGAAAACTCTAATTTATTATTTTATAGAAGTTTATACTGTTTTGCTTCAATTGAATTTTAGTATCTTCGGATAGTTGAATGTTTTCGCCGGAAGAAATGTTCTTTAACATTTTTGTCTTGCCAAGCTGGGTAAAGACTTTTTGTAAATTAATCTCATGTGAAGTGTCATTATCATTTACGGCAATCATTATTCTTTGATCATTTAGAATCTTAAAATAGAAATAAATCCCCTTTTCAGGAGGAAAGTGAATCAGCTTTCCTTCCGCCAATTCCGGGTATATTTTTCTGAATTTTAACAGCGTTTTAATAAAATCATATATTTCATTTTCATTTTGGTTTCTTCCTTTAATTTCAAAAGCATTTAATGAATCTCCTGGAAAACCTCCCGGGAAATCAGACCTCAGCGTTCCATGATCTTCTCCTCCTATCATATTGATTTCTGTCCCGTAAAGTATTTGAGGAATTCCCCGTGTTGTAAGAAGCAGCGCAAGTGCAATCATTACCTTTTTTATATTCCCTTTCGCATAAAACATTCCGCGTGCAAGATCATGATTATCGATAAAAGTAACCAGGTTATCAGGATCAGGATAAATAAAATCTTTTGATAAAGTTTCATAAATATTGTATAAGCTTCCTGTTCCGGTTAAATACTTATAGTAGCTGTCACGCATATCAAAGTCAGTTACCGAAGGGAGATTGGTTTCCGGAGTTACAGAGAGTTGATTCCCTTTTTGATAGTCGGCAAGGAAAAGACTATTTCCGGTCCATACTTCTCCAACGATATTTAAGCTAGGATATTCATCAAGAATCTCTTTAGCCCACTCTGCCGCAAATTTTTGATCTAAATAAGGATAAGTATCCTCCCGTATACCATCCAGTCCGGTAAATTCTATCCACCATATTGTATTTTGAATGATATAATTGCTGACGAAAGAATTTTTCTGGTTAAGATCAGGCATATCGTCTACAAACCATCCTTCGCTGACATTCTTCATTGAGGAACTGTCGGCGTGAATATCCGAATAAATCATTTTATGGTGCCTAGCAGGAAGATGATTTCTTATACTGCTGTTGATCCAATCCTTAAACGGAAGGTTTTTCAGCCATGGATGATCTATGCTGCAATGATTGCTTACATGGTCCAGAATAATTTTCAGATCTTTTTGATGAGCTTCTTCAACAAGTTTTTTATACAGCTCATTTGTTCCAAACCGCGGATCAATATTATAAAAATCGGTAGCTGCATACCCGTGGTAGCTGATTCCTGTATTGTTTTCAACAAGCGGATTAATCCAGACCGAAGTTATCCCCAGATCTTTTAAATAATCCAGCTTGCTTATTATTCCCTGTATATCGCCTCCGTGCCTCCCGATTTGGCTTTTGCGATTCAGCTTATCTCTGAACCCGTAAATAGTATCGTTTAAAGTATCGCCGTTTGAAAAGCGATCAGGCATTATCAGGTAAATTACGTCTTTATTTGAAAACCCCTGATATCTTTTCTCTCCAGCATCTCTTGAGAACAGCGGGAATATGATATCTGCTTGAGAATTATCCTTGAATAATTTCAATTGATAATCACCTGCAGGCAAATTTTCGGGAATCACCACATCAATAAAGCAGTAAGAAGCGCTTTCGGCATTATGAACTTTTAAAATTTTTATATTTTCATTATTGAAAACTGCGGATACCCCCTTCAGGTCTTCTCCGTAAACCATCAGCTGGATTTTATTATGCTTCATTCCTATCCACCAATTAGGCGGTTCAATTTTTTTAATTGATATCCGGGGATAACTTAGGCATGAAAAAATGAGGATAATTAAAATAAAAAGAGATTTTTTTTTGTTCATTAAAAGGATAGAAAAGAATTCATTTTAAATATTTATTTATTGAAAATAGAAAAATGAAAATAATATTGAAAGAAGAAAAGACCCGCATGATCGGGTAGGTTTAAAATCTTGAAACGATATAGCCCAACTACATATCCTTACTTATACCAGTTCTTACTGCTGAATTTTATATAAATTATAGCAGAATAAAGAATAATGTAGATTATTAGAGCGACCCATGACCATGTTAATCCCAGTTTGAAATAAACTCCAAGCAGATATGCTAACGGTACGAAAATTAAAAGATTTGTAATTACCTCGGCGCCCATGACAAATAATGTTTTACCGGCAGCTTGTAATCCGTTTGCCAAAACTACTCCAGTAGCATAAAATATTTGTGCTACTCCTGCAATTCTCAAAGCAGGCTTAGCAGTTTCAATAATTGAAGAATCCGTAGTAATCAGCAGGAGCATAATCTGCGGAAAAATTATGAAGATTCCCCCTAAAAAGAGGGTATAATAAGAAGCAATCTTTGCAGTTTCAAATCCGTAAATTTTTGCCAGAAGAAATTTGCCGCTTCCTATATTATTCCCTACCAAAGTCTGCACGGCTATTCCGAAACCAAAGCATGGCAGAAAAGAAATAAATAAAATACTGGTTATTGCCTGTGTGGATGCCTGTTCCTTGATTCCTATTAATCCTGTTATCGCAATGAAGCTTAGAAAACCGATAAGTATAAATACATTCTGAAAAGAAACCGGAAGAGAAATTTTATAAATAGTTTTAACAATATTGAAATTGAATTTGAAATTCTTGAAGATCTTATATTGATTTCTGTACGAAGGCAGAAGTATGATTATAAAATAAAATATTGCATCGAAGGCGGTTGCAATAGTGGAACCCAGGCCGGAGCCGGCTACTCCCATTCTCGGCATTCCGAATTTTCCGTAAATAAAAATATAATTAAAAATAATATTCAGAAGATTGACCAATACCCCGGAAAACATAAATATTTTGGTTTTATTAATCCCGAAGAAAAATCCTCTGAATGAAACTGAAAGCAGAAAGAATGGAATACCCAGGAATCTGAAAAAAATAAAATCGCCTGCAAATTTCCCGACGGTTTTATCTGCCGCAAAAAAATCGGCCGCTGCATGAGCACCCAATACGGCGATTAATGCAACTAAAGTTCCGACTATAAATGCAATTATCAGAGAATTGTTTAATACAATTGAACATTCTTCGTAAAGCCGCTGACCGAATTTGCGGGCTACCAGCACATGAGTTCCTGTTGCCAGACTCGAAAAAAAACTTATTAAAGCCCAGGTAGCTAAAACTCCTAATCCCATGGCAGCCAGTGCATAGTCCGCTTCATCAAGTCTGCCTACCATTGCAGTATCGACAAGTGAAACAACCATTTGGGTAGATAAACCGGCAATAGCGGGAAGTGCAAGTCTTAGGATTTTTTTGTAGAAGTTGTTTTCAGGCAGTAATTTCATTCGGCAAAGATACCGAAAGAGCGGGTTTAAGAGCAAGTTCAATTATTTTTAATTACGATAAAAAACTTTTCTGTGCGAGCATTAAGATTTTTTTTTATAAATGCAGATTGTGGAAGGGTTTAAAGGAATCTGAAATGCAGAGATTATAGAAACCTCTTTCAGTGGAGCTAAGCGGGATCGAACCGCCAACCTCCTCGTTGCGCACGAGGCGCTCTCCCAATTGAGCTATAGCCCCGAAAACTTTTATGCAAAAATAAGTTTGATAATCAGTATTAATTTAGCTCTTGGATTGTATGAATGCAACTGAGGCCTGATTACAAAAAACATACTTTTTTACTGAATAAAAACACATTAATGCGAATATTTTGAATTTCAAAAAATTATCGTATATTTACGATGAACGATTTAGGAATTATAATGGCTGCATCGAAAAAGAATGAATTTGCACAGGAAGATATCTGGCTCGCCGAT
>CAYSGP010000171.1:0-3296 GCA_964430095.1 uncultured Ignavibacteriaceae bacterium | reverse complement strand
CTGATCCCTGCACAAGATGCACTTCAATGTCATGCTCACGCATCTTTTCGCAAACTCTCATGCAAAGATCATAATAAATTATTTTTCTGCTGCCCAAGCAGATGCAATTGCAGGCTTGAGAGTAAACCGATTCTTCCTTAGTGACGTCTATAATTCTAATTCCCATATCTTTAACCATTCCGAAGATATCAAATTTTTCCTGTGTATCAGCATTAAACAAAGTAGAGCCTAAAATGCTGCCGGTTTCTGCAACTATTAAATCATCGGCAACCGGTACAAAACCGCCGTCGAGGTTCATTCTCCAGGGGGCCAGTTCAACCGCAATTATTTCATCTGCATATTGAGGAATTAAAGTACTGCTCAAAAATTCAATTGATTCAAAACGGCTGCGGGGTCCGTGGCCGATTAATAATGAACGTTTCCCGCTCCTTGAAAACGGAATTACATCGCCTCCTTCAAGAAAGAAGTTTTCAGGTATTTTTATGATTTCTCTCAAACCAAGTAATCTTACCGCTTCTTCCATTATGTCTGACTCGGAACGTCTCAACGGTTTCACCATCCTAGCTTTGATGTATCCATCCGGTATCCATGGGATAGTAATCAATGAATCACGGGTAAATACCTGATTGGGATTTTTTATTGCGGCTTCATATGTCTTATGATTTCCCGACTAGATCCTCCAGATAAAAAACTTTTTCTGCATGCCTTCTTAAAAGATCGGCAAACATTTTATGCTGGCGTGAATACAAATCCGTATCGGGACGTGAACGGAACAACACTTTCTCTTCCAGACTCCCGCTGTCATCAATTTTTTCAATTACTTTAAATGAGCCGTTTTTCACCGGATCATGTATTATGACTGCTTGAGGCCTTGCATCAAATTCTGCAAACGGCACATATATTTTTCTTAATTTTTTTATTAGTTAAAATGAAAACAGTAATTATTGTTCGAAAGGTAGTTTATTCAGCTGAATTGAAAAATATTATGATTCAAAACGAATAAAGGAAATTAATCGAGGGCTGATTATTAATCATTCCTAAACTAACTGAATTCATCAATTCCGTTTCATCCCCGAAATAATTTGAATAAACCAAGTTGCCAATGATTGTCCCGACTAATGCACCAACCAGAACATCCGAGAAATAATGTTTGTTATCATAAATTCTAGAATAACCGACATATGCGGCCCATCCATAAAGACCCGTGAATGCAGCCGTTTTTAATGTTGTACAGAGGAATGGATCCTTATTAGCCATAGGCAATCCATCCAAATAATCTGCAATTTCGCGGTATAAAAATGCAGAAGCAGTAAAGGTCATCGATGCATGCCCGCTGAAAAAGCTCCGGTTGTCTACACCGTTGGGCCTTCTTCGGTTTGTAAAATTTTTTACGAACTCGGTTAATGTTCTGCTGTATACATATGCTTTATAAAAAAGAAAAGCATGCTTGAAATTTCCAGGACCGCTATTCTCCTTGGATATTAAACTGCTTGTTATGCTAAAAACCATTCTCGCACCAAAAATTGCCGTAATAATTTTTTGAGGATCGGCGCTGCCGAAAGAATTTTTTTCGGCACCGGAAAATCCCGACTGAATCTGATCGTCAAATGACAGCTGCTGAATATTAAGTCTGCGATTTAGAACTATCGGTGAATATTGAGCAGAAAGGAAAGCTACCCCTACAGGAATATCATACCACTCAACAGATTCTTTAAATCCGTTATATAAATTATTTAATGTTAAGAGTAGTTTGGATTCCCCCGTCTGCGGAATTACAGAAGAAACAGGAAGCATTATCAAAATAATAGAAAAAAAGCTTTTCATTGATATTGCTCCAGAACTAGTCGGTACCAAGCAATGATAACAGCTCTTCCCTTCTTTGAATTATGCCGGATTTTAATTCCTCCTTCTCTTTATAAAGATCATTATCCTTATGATACGGACCGAACGGATAAAAATCTTTTATCTGAATATAAATCGAATCTATTATAGGAAACAAGGCAGTTTCCGTGAATAAATTTTCAATAATATAACGTACATTATTCCTATAAATTGTGCGGCAGGAATCATTTAACAGCAGTTTGAGGATTAGATCATTGTCTCCGTAAAGGCTTATGTTTCCAAACATAGTTTTATCAAAATCCCATGGAATAACTCTAAACGGAGCATCGGGTGAGGACTTATAAAGAAAAAAATTATTTGTAAAAGAATCCGGATCGTTTCTTACCGATGAAACCGCGTGATACATTAAATAATTCCTTATATCTAAATGCTTCCCAAGTTCTTCAAAAATTCTGCCGGTATCCGCCCGATCAATTGTATTTATAAATTCTTCCAAAAAATGGAAATTCCCGTCATCATCGGGAAAATCTTTGTCGAAATTTTCCTGAACACTATTACGCCTGGTAAATGTAAATTTTGAGTCAAATTGGACTTTATACAATTCGAACAGACTTATATTACGTTTTCTGAAAAATTCTTCATCGACTCTTTCTATGAATGAATAAACGCCGTAGTTTTCATTATTTATTGTAAGAAAAATATCTTTAGAATAAAAAACCGGAAAACCTGCAGATCTGTAAAGATATGAAGCCAAAGCAGTTTTCATCATTGTCCTGTCGTAAATCTGCGAGCTTAAATTGAATTCATAAAACTCATCAATTAAACTGCCATCTGTTCTTACTACAAAAGATTTTTGAGGAAAATACCTTGAACCTGCACCTAGAGCCTCAGCAGATCCTCTGATTCTTTCCCCCTTATAATGAATTAACACCGGGAAACCATAATCCGTAAATTTATTATTGAAGAAATTAATTAGATCTTCCTTTTCAGCAGTCATCCTGATAACATCTATCCCCTTAAGATTATTGGCAGGATTATTGTCTACGACAGTATCGCAGGAATTAAGAATTGAAAACGACAGGAGTACTAATAAATATTTTTTCATCTTTAAAACCTTACCTGCATTTCAATTGTAAATCTAGAATCGTGCGTGCTGTAGTCATCGGAATATTGATTTTTTGTAAGCAGTCCGTCGAAGTCTAACCGCAGCCGGACATTCTTATCAAAATAGAAATTTGTTCCGAATAAAACCTGGAACGTATGTGCATCTGAAATTTTCGTATCAGGCTGGAAATAAGTCAGGTGAATCAGCGGTTCAATCTCCTTAATAACTTCACCGTCCGTATCGAATCCGACAGCCGCAAGGAGTCTTGCACCGAATGAGTATACTTTTGTATCGGGGATCCCGGCAGCTATTCTTCTTCTCCCCTCGACGGGATCCTGCACATAGAACA
>CAYSGP010000170.1:0-2742 GCA_964430095.1 uncultured Ignavibacteriaceae bacterium | reverse complement strand
ATGATGATATTAACCCAAAAGGAGTCGTGTTTGAAGCTCTTTATAATTATGAATCGAATAAACTTAATGAAACAGGCAATTATACCGTTGAAGATGGTATCCTAAAACCTAGTTACGGTACATTTAATTTCCACCGGTTCGAATTAATTTCGAAAATGTATTTTCCCCTTTGGTGGGATCATACATTAACTGCCCAGGTAAGAGCAGGTTCAATTTTAGGTCCCAGACAGCCCGACTTTTTTGATTTTTATCTAGGCGGGTTAATCGGAATGAAAGCTTATCCCTTTTATGCAATCAGCGGCAACGAAGTTGGCTGGATGAATTTAACCTACCGTTTCCCCTTATTTAAAAGTATCGATGCCAGGGCCGGACATCTTTACCTGGATAAAATTTTCTTTTCAGTTTACGGCGATTTCGGAAATGCATGGACAGGCAGGTTTCCCAGGCTGAATAATTTTAAAAAAGGAGCCGGAGCCGAACTAAGAATTCAAATGAACTCCTATTATCTTTTCCCGACCAGCATATTTTTTAATGTCGCTTACGGATTTGATAAAATCCAAAGAATAGTAAGAAATGAGAAGATCACTTATGGACAGGAATGGAGATTCTACGGCGGTGTTTTATTCGGATTTGATTTCTAAAATTTTTTTCAGATCGATTTTATTGATTCTTTTTATTTAACCATAATCTAAATGAATTTTACGATGAAAAAAATCATATTTATAAGTTTAATCCTGGCATCCTTTGCAGCTGCACAGCCCGGTGATTCACTGCTTTCTGGAAATTTACAGGCTGATTCAAGATACCTGCTAAGTCAATTAGAATCCAAGCAGGCTCCGATCGTGCTGCTGCAGGTCCCAAATAAAAAATCGCCTTTGTTAGCCGGATTATTGTCATTAGTAATTCCGGGAGCCGGCGAATTTTATACCGGCGATTATTGGAAGACTGCAATTTTTGTAGCTCTTGAAGCGGCATTAATCACTACTGCTGTTGTATACGATAATAAAGGAGATAATAAAACCGACGAATTTCAGCAGTATGCCGATGATTATACGAATCCTGCTCATAATTGGAGTGTTGTTAAATATTCTCAATGGATTATTGACAACAGGCTGGAGGGTAATGATCCAGGGATTATTATAAGTGATGATGAATCTCTTCCCCCATGGGAAAGAGTAGATTGGGCAGTGCTAAATCAGTATGAAAACGGTACTCATAAGCTTCCGCTGCACGGAGATCAGCAGTATTATGAACTTATCGGGAAATATCCCCAATTCACACCCGGCTGGAATGATTTCAGTGCAGGTCAGAGTATTCTCGAGTTTCCTCCTAATTTTAAAACTTATTCCTCAATGAGGGGTAAAGCAAATGATTATTACAATGTCGCGGACAAAGCCGTAATCGGAATTTATATCAACCATTTCCTTTCGATGCTTGATGCGGTATGGAGTGCTGTGCAGTTTAATAAAAATCTTACAGTAAAATTCAGATTTGAAGAAATAAATTACACTTTAAGTAGTGAAAGAGTGCCTACTATTAAATTTTCCCTTCTATTATAATAAATTATTAATATTTTTTTTCATAAAAATTTTTTGTTCCGGATCACAAATCAAAATAATTCTAAGCAATATATCTTTTAAGACTACCGGATCACATATCAAAATAATTCTAAGCAATATCTTTTTAAAGACTAATTGTTATTATCTAGATATGTCATCTGTATGTTAAGGGAATGATCTTTGAGGGAGCAGCGGGGTACTGATGTGTGCATTTCAATTCTTTCCTGGGCTTTAGGCAAAAATCTTTAAGTAAGCAGTTCTGAAAAATCCTACTTCCGTATGCGGAAGAAAAATGTCTTTATAAGGATTACTCTATGATTATTAAAAAAAATAATTGTAAGGAAGAGTTCTGCATTGTAGGAGGCGGACTTGTAGGAACTTTGCTGTCCATTTATCTGGCGGAAAGAGGAATAAGATCAGAAATATTTGAGAAAAGACCGGACATCCGTAAGACTGATCTTGGAGAAGGAAGATCAATAGTTATGTCGCTTTCTCATAGAGGCTGGCATGCATTAAATGCTGTTGGGCTGAAAAGAAAAATTGAAAAGATATCGGTACCTAAATTTGCCAGGATGGTTCATCATTCTGACGGAACTCTAAATACACAGCAGTACGGACGAAAAAATCATGCGCTGTATTCGGTAAACAGGAGAACGCTTAATTCAATTCTGCTCAATCGTGCAGAAGAAACCGGATTAGTAAAAATTTACTTTGATAGTGAATGCAGTGAGCTGGATTTAGAGAATCGGAAGGTTGTATTTATAAATCCCAAAATTAACCGGAAATACCAGAAGAACTATGATAAAATAATTGGTGCCGATGGAATTTTTTCAAAGGTAAGACGTGCGATAACGTTGGCTTACGCCAGCCCTAACGGCTTAACCGTACATGATTACGTATATAAAGAATTTACTATTCCTCCCGGCAAAGACGGCATGTATATTCTTCCTGAAAACCATATCCATATCTGGCCCCGCAAGTCATGTCTTCTCGTAGGCATGCCGAATTATAATAAAACTTTTACATGCACTTTATTTTATTCTGAAAAAGAATTCCAAGCTGAGAATTATTATTATGGAAATAACCTGCAAAATTTTTTAAAATCCAGTTTCCCGGATGTAGTATCATTAATTCCCGATTTTGCATGTCAATTTTTAGAAAAGAAAACCTCAAGTATGTTTTC
>CAYSGP010000169.1:0-3609 GCA_964430095.1 uncultured Ignavibacteriaceae bacterium | reverse complement strand
GCCTGAACAATAACGGCAATCCCATCAATATAAGTATGATTAGTGCCTTTCGGCCATACACCGCTTCTATTAGGCTCATTCTCCCAGTCAGCTATCTCGCCAAAATTGTAGTATACACTCTCGACCAGATTCCCATCCATAAATCCTTTTTTAGTATGATTATGATCTCCTTTATTTTTATCAACTATTCTTTGTGAAATAACCTGGGAGCAGCTGATTAAGATGATTACGGTTACGAGCGGAAAAAAATTCATAATTTTTATTTTGTTTCTATAAACCATAAGAAACTCCGAAAATTATTTGTCTTGGTGCCGAATAGAAATCCGGCCTGGTATAATATTCTGGCAGAGTATTTACTCCTTTAGGCTTTTCCTGGGCTCTGGTTAATTCGAGACTGTAACCTGCTCTCCCGGTATCACTGAATACTTCCAGCTCATTTGCAGTATCAAACAAGTTATAAACTTTAAGAAACAATGAAAGCTGCTGGTCTATGATATTTATGTATTTTGTCAGATAAAGATCGACATTAAAAACGCCCGGACGGTTATCGCTGTTTTCCAAACCGGTTCTTTGATTTTGGATTGAAGGTGTATATGGGAGCCCTGAACCAAGCCTTCCGATCGCACTGGCAATAAAATTTCCCGGGATACCTCCTGTTAGGGTAAAATTCAATGAATGTGTCCTGTCCCAATCCAGAGGAACAAGCTGCTTATTTATTTCAATTGGCGGATTAGCCTGTGCCTTGTCGAAAGCATCGTTTGGATCGGATGCATTCCCTTGCGCTACTTGATAAGTATAATCAATGCTTCCCCCGAACCCGCTGCCGAATCTTTTTTCAATTGACAAAGTAATACCTTTTATCTGCCCGTAATCTCTGTTGATCAGCTTGCTGAACTTTTTAAATTCGTTTTTTATATAGATTTCTGTGCTGAGCAGATTTCTTATATCTTTTAAATAAGCAGTTAACGTAATACCGATTTCCGGAGTAACCGCCTGCTGCAGTCCTATTTCATACATAATCGTCTGCTGCGGCTTCAGATCTGCATTGCCGATAGTATTTCCTATTTGGGCAGGAAAATTTCCGGTTAGAGGTATTCTGAAGTTTGGATTCTGATAAAGAAATTCAAAAGGTGGTACCTGGAAAAAATGTCCGTATGAAATATGAATAGCGCCATAATCAGACATGGGATAAGAGATTCCTATGCGGGGACTAAATTGATACTTGACTTCAGCTTTTTCAAATAATTCATCAGGGAAAGGCGGTTTGAGCGTATCGAGAACCGCAATATTATTGGGATCTTTCAAATATTTTCCGTCCGGGTCAAAATAGTCGAATCTTGCTCCTGCATTTACGATTAAATAATCCAATTCAATTTTATCCTGAATATATGCAGCTATCTGAAAGGGATTGCTTTTGTAGATATTATAATTGAAAGAGCCGGCTTCCGGAAATCTAGGCACATAATTATTAGATGCATCAACAATAATCTGAAAATCCTGATACTGAAGATCATGGTATAAATATTCTACGCCTGTTTTTAATTGATTTACCTGGTCAATCTGTGCAGTGAAATCGATTTTGCCGGAATAAGTTTTAGTATCATGATAAAACTGCCAATTTTCCGTTCCGCCGGATAAAAAGGCACTTCCGCTTACATCTTCCAATCTGTCAGGATTAACATATTTCGGATCGGGATGAATGCCGTTCCCTAGACTATCGCCCGCATGGAAATCTATTTCATTCCCGGAGGCATCCAGCACCGGATAAACGTATTGCTGATAATAAGAAAAAAAAGCGGATCCTAAAAAATCTATAAACGCAGAATTACTGAGAACATGAGTATAGCTGAGGCTTGTTAATAAACTTTGATTAAATTTATTATAATCGCCGTCCGGATTTAGTTTAAACCTATGATCATAATCTTTCCATTTTGAATTTGAGTAAAGGGCGTTTAAGACCACTCCTCTGCCCGAACCTACATTCACCGCTATTTTTCCCTGAAGCGAGAGTTTTTCATTGAAGTTCATGGGTACATAAGCGCTGTCGCCTGTTGCACCGATGTACTGCGGATTGCTTGAAAAATTTGATGAATCGGAAGGATTAAAAACACGCTGACCATAAATATAACCCTCATCATAAATATATCTCCCTGAGAAAAAGAATTTCAAAAGGTTTTCAATACCGGGAACAGGCCCGCTGAAATTTCCTTGGAAATTATAAAGATCAGTAGGAGAAACATGATTAATATTTTCAAAAAGATCATCCCTGGCAGTAACATAATCTCCAGAGTAAGCGGAAAAATTATATTCATAATTATCCCCGGCAATTTTTGTAACCTGGTTTACCACTCCTGAAAGAGCTTCACCGTATTCTGCGTTAAAAGTTCCTGTTAAGATCTGCACCTCCTGAATGCTGTTAAGCTCAGCTTCAATTGTCGGAGTTCCTGAAAAAACATCATTAGCAGATACGCCGTCGATTAAATATTTAACTTCACCGATTCTCCCGCCTCTGAAATGTCCTTCCACAACTCCTGCCTGCAGGTTAACGACCGACTGCACGTCTTCCAAAGGAAGCAGAGCAATGTCTTCGCCGCTCACCTTGGCTTCCGTAGAAGTTAAATCTTTCTGAACTATGGGTCTTGTCGCCGATACCACTATATTTTCAAGCTCAACCGCTTCTTCACTCATTACAATATCCAGTTTAGTAGTTTGATCAACTGATACATTGACATTGGAAAAAGTAATTGAGGAATACCCGATAAGAGAAGCTTTGATATTATATGTACCGGGGGGAATATTAATTATAAAATAGTTCCCGTCCGCATCAGTGGCAGCTCCGTAAGTTGTTCCTTGAACAATTACATTAACTCCGAAAAGGGGCTCCTTTGTTTTTGCGTCGGTAACCTTCCCCGAAATTTTTCCTGTTGTGCCGGCTACGACTTGAAAAGTGATGTTTGAAAAAAATAACAGAATGTAGAAAATAAATTGTATATATATTTTCATTTACTTACCCATAAGAACATTAATATTTAAAGAAGCTTTTAATATCAAAATCAGTTATGAGTACAGGAGAGAATAAAATTAGATTAATCCTGAAAAATGAATTAAAAGGGGATGCATTTTCAGCATCCCCCTTTTAGAAGTTTTACTTCATCAAGATCATTTTCTTCACGATAGAAATATCACCTGCTTTTAAAGCATAGAAATAAATTCCCGAACTGACAGAATTACCGAAATCATCTTTTCCATTCCAAACAACACTATAATTTCCCTGAGTTTGAGAATTATTAACGAGAGTTCTTATTTTACTTCCAAGAATATTATATACAACCAATGATACATCTGAATGCTGTGGAACAGAATAATTTATTGTTGTCGATGGATTAAACGGATTCGGGAAATTTTGTGATAATTCATATGAAACTGGCAGACCTTTTTCATTTTTTACTCCTACCGGTATGGTGGTCTTCTTTTTTATTTCCAGTTTATCACAGTATACCGTTCCCTGGAACCTGCCTAAAGGATGCAGTCTTACTGATATTGCTTCAGTTCCTTCCTGTATTCCGAAATTAATTGAAAATTGAGTCCAATCAAATGAAGCAACATTTG
>CAYSGP010000168.1:0-3270 GCA_964430095.1 uncultured Ignavibacteriaceae bacterium | reverse complement strand
GTGAGCATCAGCGAATCTTTTGAAACCTTCCAGTAAAAGAATGCAATATTATTAGTAGTTGAAATTGCTGCATTAGAAATATTGAAGGCTATATTTTCAAAATTTTCGGTAAATATAAATTCATCGGCTTTGGTAAAAACTGAAAATCCGAGAGTCTTGCTTTTTTCATATAAAACATAAAGGCTGTATTTACCTGTATCTCTTCTTGCGGCTTTAAAGTCAATCAGATTTCCGGGGGAATAAATTTCATCTCTCTGCAATTTGTTACTTGTAAAATCTATTTTAAATTTTTCGATGAGCCTGCTCCCCGGTTTGTAGCAGTAAAAGGTTTTTATACTTTCCGAAACATCGTCTACAAGAATTTTAGAATGAGAACCGAACAACGTATATGAATAAAGCAGGCTGGGAATACCGGCATTATTCCTAACCATTAATTTCAGCGAGTTATCAAATTCATCAATAAAACAGATATCATAAATTCCGTCATTTTCATTATCAAAATAATTGATTATAGAAGGGTTCCCGGCGATAGAAATACCAATATCATCCGCAATAGAAGAGAGCCTCGAGATAGTATAGATAAAGCCGTCTTCACTGATGGCAGCTATTCCTCGGATAAATTTACTATAATAAGTTATTAAATTCGAAATCTGTGGTTTTCGGAGCAATATAATTTCAGGATAGAATTTCGATTTGTTCAATGCGAAGAGGGCGGAAATAATTGATTCGGATTTGTTCAAATAAATTAAATCAATCCTTCCGTCTCGGTTGTAATCTCCGATAACGAAAGAATCAGGAGAGTATTTTGTTTCTAATACAGTTCTTTTTTCGTATGAAGAACGGAAATCGCCGTACATTATAAAAATAGACCGGCCGCTGATAAACATAAGATCCTGGTAGGAATCCAGATTCAGATCAAAAACTTTAAATGAATGAACCCTTACCGAAAAGTTAAATGACCTTTCTCTCCTGAAAGATCCCTTCCCGTCATTGTAAAAAAAATCAAGTGAGCTGCTGATGAGGTTAAATGCAGCAATATCCGGTGTACCGTCGTTGGTTAAATCGATAAATATTGCCCCTGTGTAGCAATTTTTTTTATCAATGTAGGTTTCTTGCAGCATTCCATTCTTTTCATGTATGACGATAAGACCCTCAAAAGAACCTCCTGATACCATAAGTTCCGGCTTGTTATCTTTGTCTATATCTGCAGCAGAAATATTCTCCGGATAAGATTTAAATTTTATTATGCTGGAAAGGACAGGTTTTCCGTTTTTTAAAAACTTAAAAATTCCTGCGCTCATTCCTTTACGCGATGCAAATGCATAGCCCAAAGTCGCATTTTTTTTATCGGAGAGCCGCACAACTTTATTTATGTCATATGGTACACTATAAGATATCTGTTTTTCAAAAATGCCGGATGAGCTTCCTTCCAGCTGCGTAATTTCTTTCTTTTGATTATTATAAAGGAGCAGATCGGCATAAGAATCACTATTATAATTAACTGCATGAAGTGAACGATATTCAGGTTTAATTTGGTATGAATTGTATTTACAGAAACCATTTATAGGGATTTGGGGATTTGATGGGGAACTGAATAAAATGATGAGAAGGAAGGTATATATACCTATTAATATGAAATTATTATTACGGAGATTCCGGCACACCTTTTCTTGCATTTCGTGTTATTCAAATATTTCGTCAATTTACGCTATAAAACTCGATCAGCGGGAAATTACTTTGCTTCTCTCTTTCAGTCTGTTTTTTCTTCTCTGCAAAGCATCTTTGTATCTTCTTTTTTCTTCTTCACTTTCAGGGAAAGCCGGAACGGCACTTACAGGTTTTCCCTCTTTGTCTACAGAGACAAAAGTCAGGTATGCTGTATTGGTATGCACTCTCTTTCCTTCCCAAAAAGATTCCGCAAATACCTTGACGCCGATTTCCATTGAAGTGTTAAAAACCCTGTTGACCGAAGCGGTTAAAGATACGGCATCGCCCAGATGCACAGGGTGAAGAAAATCTATTTGATCAACTGATGCAGTAACACAAACTCTCTGGTTATGCTTTGCCGCGCATAGAGCGGCGCAAATATCAATCCAGTGCATCATTTGTCCGCCCAATAAATGGCCAAGCTGATTAGTATGGTTCGGAAGAACTAGTTCTGTCATCACGATGATTGATTCGCTGACTTTTTTGGCTTTAAGCATTACTTAGCGGCAGATAATTTATTTTCGAGGGAGGATTTAATATTTTCCACATCTTCAGTTTTAGAATCTTTTGGATATCTTTCCAAAAATTTCCCGATTTCAGCTAGAGCTTCTTCATTTCTTCCCCGTCTTATAAGCAGATTTATTTTGTCGTACATTGCAAGAGGCGCATATTTTGTATCGTGATAAGTTTCTATGACATTATCATAAGATAATAATGCAGCTTTATAATATTCCAGCTTTTCATAAATATAAGCGGTATTATATTCCTTACGGGCAAGTTTTTCATTCAGTTCATCGATTTTTTTTTCGGCATCCGGAACTTTAGGATTGGTAGGAAAAAAATCGATAAAGGCCTGGTATTCCTCGATGGCTTTTTTAGTATAGGTTTGATCAAGCGTATAATTCGGTGAAATATTATAGTAGCATTCTGCCAGCATGAGCTGTGCTTCATCAACCCATTCGCTTGCGGACATGTTTTTTATAAGCTTGCTGAACTCATATGCAGCAAGGATATATTCGTCTTTATTATACCTGCTTAACGCCATATAATATTGTGCATCATCTACAGCAGCATTTCCAGGGAATTGAAGAACTATGGCCTGAAATTCTTTAAGCGCTTCTTCATAATCTTCATCATTGAATAAATTTAAAGCGTAATTATATCTTTCTTCGGCAGAAAGATTTGCAGTATCGATTGAAGACGAGCAGCCCCAAAACAGAATTGGTACTATGGAAAACACAAAAAATTTTTTTATCATAGAGTAAAAACTATTATCTGAAATTAAATACTAATTTCCCCGAAATTAAGTTGTAAAAAACATCATGAAAAATAGCTAAAAATAATAAGCCCAGCAAAGGTAAATATTACTGCTATCCTCAAATTATTAAGAATCTCAAATCTCTCCTAAAAGGAGTTTTTGTGCTAATATTATTAACCCACAGTTTTAACTGTTGGTTTAAAAGTGTAAAAGAAATGTACCGTAACCGTTTCAGCGGTTTTACCGAATTTTCACACAGTCTACTAAAAGGAGAGAAACTATAGTTGATCATATTCTGTCAGAAA
>CAYSGP010000167.1:0-3878 GCA_964430095.1 uncultured Ignavibacteriaceae bacterium | reverse complement strand
GTGTGAAAACGTGGTTGATGCCATGGAGCTGCTTGAAAAAGAAAATTTCGTGGATGAAACCTCAATCTTCGGAAACCGGATTCATATAATCGTGAATGAGAATTACACCAATGAGGAACAGATAAAGAATATTTTAAGCCGGAATTCAATCATTGTAAAAAGAATTAATAGAATTGTCCCCTCTTTAGAAGATGTGTTCATACACCTGCTTGAAGCACATACAAAAGTAAAAAATAAAGAATTTTCTTAAATAGAAAAATGTTTAAAAGAATATCGGCAATTGCAAAAAAAGAAATCAGGCAGCTTAAGCGGGATAAAAGAATGCTTTATGTGTTGTTTGTATTTCCTTTGATCCTTCTTATCATATTCGGGTATGCGATAAATTTCGATGTTCATCATATACAAATTGCCGTCTATGATCGTGATAAATCGGAATACAGCAGGGATTTTGTAAATCGTCTTACAAGCTCAAATTACTTCGACTTAATAGGTCATGTTGATTCGGAAAATAAAATCAGGGAAATACTTGATAAAGGAAAAGTCCAGGCAGTAATTGTCATTCCTGAGGACTTATCAAGGAACATTTATTCCAACAAAGAAGCACAGGTTCAAATTCTTGTTGAAGGTGTAAATGCCAACACGGCTGCTGTAGTATCAAACTATATGACTATTGCTTCCGCAACTTTTTCTCAAAAGATAACCCAGGAAGCTTTAGCCGTAAAAGGAAGGAATTTGGATATACCGATTAGTCTTGAACCGCGGTTCTGGTATAATCCGGATTTAAATTCAACAAAATTTTTAATTCCAGGGTTAATCTCAATGATCCTGATAATGACGGCAGTAATATCGATTGCATTATCAATTGTAAGAGAAAAAGAAAAAGGCACTATCGAACAAATAAATGTCTCCCCCCTCTCCTCAATTGAACTCCTGGTAGGTAAAACAATCCCCTATACCATAATTGCCTTGTTTGTTGCTTCGATAATTTTACTTGCCGGATATATCTTGTTCGGTATGCCGGTCCGCGGAAATATTTTTCTTTTATTTATTGCTACACTAATTTTTCTCTTTGCAACCCTTAATCTTGGAATACTTGTATCTACAATTTCAGATTCGCAGCAGGTAGCTTTCCAGATATCGACTTTAATTTCACTGCTTCCTTCATTCATTTTGTCGGGATTCATCTTCCCGATTGAAAGTATGCCGCCGGCTATTCAAATACTCACAAACATTACTCCGGTTAAATTTTTTATAGTAGTATTAAGGGGAATTCTGCTTAAAGGAGTCGGGCTGGAAGCATTCTGGGATCAAATGATTTATTTAATAATTTTTGCACTGTTCTTTCTGGGATTGGCTGTAATAATTAATAAACGAACCAGCAGCTTTCAAGGCTAATGCAGTTAACCTGGTTTGGCAGGTAATTTTCTAACTCTTGAAGGTTTAAGTTCAAAATGATTTTCTTAGGATTTAATTTTATTTAGAATTTAGATCAGTTATGAAATATCAAATTCTTTATTTTTTATTTGGAATATGAAAGGGTCCGTAGAACCTTCAAGGGTTACACTGCCTAATCCTCTGCCCTAACCTTGAAGGTTTGCACGTATGAAGCTCATTTTAAACATAGTGGTTAAAGAATTCCTTCAGCTGAAACGCGATCCGCGGCTGTTCGGGATTATATTTATTGCACCTGTTCTTCAGCTGATTTTATTAAGTTATGCAGCTACGCTTGATATAAATAATATTCAGACAGCCGTTTATGATAAAGATAAATCTGCTCTTAGCCGGGATTTAACGGAAAAGTTTCAGAGGTCAGGTTATTTCACAATAGATTATTACGTTAATGATTATGAAACCCTGACACGCCTTATTGATAAAGGCGATGTTCTTTGGGCCATGGTTATTCCGGATGATTTTGAAAAAAAAGTTGAGCGGGGTGATCACGTTCTGATTCAGGGGATATTTGACGGATCAGATGGAAATAAAACTTCTATCGCTGCCGGTTATGTTAATGGGATTATCCTGAGCTACTCGCAGAATATTTTATTGGAAAAAAGAGAAATGTCCGGTTTGAAAAACGCCGCTGCGGGAAATTTAATTCCCGAAATAAGAGTATGGTATAATCCGGATCTTAAAACAAGAAATTTCATGGTTCCCGCTATAGTCGGACTTCTACTTACTGTAATTACAACTATACTTATGGCAATGAGCATCGTAAAAGAGAGAGAAATAGGAACCTTGGAGCAGTTAATTGTTACGCCGATTAAACCGCATCAGCTTATTATCGGTAAAATAATTCCTTTTGTTATATTAGGCTTTATCGATGTGCTTCTCGTAATTGGTGTAATGGTATTCTGGTTCGGGATCGGCATCAGGGGAGATTTCTTTTTCCTGATATTTGCTTCTTTCATTTATGTCCTTTCCGCACTCGGCTTAGGGTTGTTCGTTTCAACGGTTTCTAAAACACAGCAGCAGGCAATGATGGTTGCCATGTTTGTTATTCTTCTTCCTATGAACTTTTTGTCCGGTTTTGCTTTTCCTATTGAAAATATGCCTGAATGGATCCAGCCGATTACTTATTTAATTCCTTTACGGTACTATCTTACCATTCTAAGGGGAGTTATATTAAAAGGGGACGGTTTGCTGCAGCTGCTTCCCGAAACATTAACACTATTAGGAATCGGAATTTTAATATTGTCGGCAAGCTCGCTCAGATTTAAAAAGAGACTTGAATAAAAAATCTCATGCTTTTCTCTTATTGAAAAAAATTATAGCTTTAATCCCGGGCTTATTAATTCATTGAGTTAAATTTGGAAAGAATCAAAATAAATCTTCCGGAAAAGTTTAAGTTCAAAACAGAGATTCCTTTACGGATAACTGATATAAATTACGGCGGACATCTCGGGAATGATAAAATCCTTTCGCTGATTCAGGAAGCACGGGTAAGATTTCTAAAGGAATTCGGATATTCCGAAATGAATGTTGAAGGATTCGGAATAATTATGATTGATGCTGCAGTCGAATTTAAATCGGAAGCTTTTTACGGAGATACTGTTTTGATCGAAGCAGGAATAGGAGATATCGACAAAATCGGTTTCAATATATTTTATAGAATGCAGAATAAAGCTTCGGGAAAGGAAATTGCCTTAGCGAAAACAGGAATATTGATTTTCGATTACGGCAAAAGGAAAATTGCAGCAGTGCCTGAAGCGTTTCTTGAAAAATTAAAAGCATATAATGCTTGATAAAATTCCTTAAAATCCTTCCGTAAAGCTGAACTGCCACAACCACTTTCTGTCGGGCCTGTCGAACGGATGCACATAATCGAGTTCTATAATCGCAAATCCGAATAAATTTAATCTTGCAAGCAGTCCTACACTGGATACCATCCTTTTGCCGCCTCCGAAATATTTAGGTTTTTCATTATTAAACCAGGCAGTCCCTGCATCAAAAAAAGCTCCGAAATCCAATGGTAAATAGCCGTAAAAGCCGCTTCCGATTCCTAATGCACCCAGAAGTGGAAAACGAAGCTCGAAATTTGCGAGCAGCATTTTGCTCCCTGTAAGCCTGGCAAACAGCTCATTATAAAAAGATGGATTAGTGCTGACTTCACTGTTACTGAATGATCCGCTTTCATACCCGCGGACTAATCCGGGATACCCTATATAAAGAGGAGTTAATCTGCTGTCTTCCGAATCTTTGCCGTATCTTCCATAATGCAGAATTCTTCCGGCAATAGTGAAAGGGCTGAACGGCATCATATATTCTCTAAAATCTCCGAGCATATCAACCCATGTTAATGTTCCGAAAGTCGGTGAAACTTCGAACCTATATCTTTGTCCCATTAAGGGACCGGTTGCACCATAAAAGCTGTTGTCAAA
>CAYSGP010000166.1:0-15662 GCA_964430095.1 uncultured Ignavibacteriaceae bacterium | reverse complement strand
GAAGCAGCAAACAAAATGGTGAAAACAAATGCTAAATTTTTTACAGTCTTTCCCCGCTTCATATTATTTTCTTCTCTAGCAGAAATGATTCCCATTATGCCGTATCCTGCTAATATTGGAACACTGACCTGAACCAAAACTAGGATCATAGAGGGGACGCGGAATTTATTGAAAAAAGGCAAGTAGTAGAATAAAAGATCAAATATCACCGGAAAGTTTTTTCCAAATGAAATAAGGAGCGCCAAAGATGCTAATATTGTTAAAAACCTGACGAATGGTTCTTTCCATTTTGTGAAGATCCCAAATAATGCAAGCATAAATACAAGTATTCCCATATATCCGACAGCAACATCAACGAAAGACATTTGACCGAAGTAAGTATTAACCTCAACAGGCTGGTTGTTAGACAGCGGACCCTTGTAAGTGGAATTACCAAAACCAAAAAAAGACGGAATTATGAACGTCGTCATTTCTCCGGGTGAGAAGGACCAATCCGTATGGTATGAATAATAATTGGATTCCTTCTTCTCTATCTGTGTCGATGCCTTGTCAAGTATGCTTTCAGTCCCTCTAGTTGAATAAGGCGTATATTCATAAATCTGACTTATATTATCTATCTGTATCAATAATGCAATAATTGAAGCGGCTATAAATACACCGGCAGATTTTAATATGGATAATCTAAGCTGAGAATCTCTCACAGCCAAAGAGCGGGAAAAATAGTAGATGAAATAAACTGTCACTGCAAGCAGTGTATAGAAGATAATTTGGACATGGAATCCCAAAAGGAATATTTGAAGTGCAATAATCAGTATTAAAAAATCAATTAGCCGGATTTTTTCCTTGAATCTCAACAGCATTAAAAAAATAAGAGGAAACATGCAAAGAGAGTTTAACTTTGTAACATGCCCGATGTAGAGAAAAACTATAATGCCTGTACTGAATGATGACGCAATTGCCGCAAACAAGCTTATTAGTGTACTCTTAGTCAAATATTTTACCAGGAGAAATGTTGTTATGCCAAAAAGGATCAGATAAAACGTCCACATAGTGTATTTAACGGAAAAAAAGCCGGTAAAAAGATCCCTTACTGACGCAACTGATACTGCAATCAAATTAAACCACTTAAAAGAAACACTGGTGGCATATGCAGGCATTCCGCAGAAAATTAGTGGATTCCAGAGTGTATAACCATCTTTATGATTATCAGCATAAGGTCTCATTGCTTCACTGGAGATTATATCTCCTGATTGAAATGTTTTATTGCCAAAATAAAGCGGATTAAGGAAAATCAGAAAAAGAAGCAAAATTACAAGAATAACTGCCGGAATATGATACTTCCGGGGGAGCAGTTCATCAATATTAAAGCTATTAAAAAAATTTTTTTTTGTTTTCTGTGCTTTAGAAGATCTTTCAATTTTTCTTTTTGTCATTTTTATTAGCCTCGGCTAATTTTTTTAGCAATTAAATTAATTCCGGAACCTTTTTTATTAAGGGAGTAATAGTCTGCCGCCATAAAGAAAAAGGTAAAAGGCATAGCAAACAAGAAGTAAAGCGGCAGCAGTAAAAAAAATAATTTTGAAATATTCAGCATTAACATCGGATATTTAATTCCAAGGCGCCATGCGATATTTCCCCAGCGGCCATAGGTATAAGTAAATTTGTAAATATCAAATCCGGTTGAACGCAGTTTAGACTCCAAATCTTCTTTGGAATAGCCGTTCCGTGCATGTTCTGCGATAAAACTTTCACCCTTTTCATCATGAGCATCACTCCCTCCCAGATTAGACGGCGTATTTATCATTAGATACCCCCCCGGTATTAGGGCTTCAAAAAAGTTCTTAAAAACTTTTATGTCATCTTCAATATGTTCCATTACATCAATGCTTATAATAAGATTAAATCTATTTTCATATTTAATTTCCGTTAAATCTTCTATACCAAAAGAGATATTTTTAATATTTTTGCGTGAATAAAATTCACGGGCATCTTCAATCCAGCTTTTTTTTATATCTGCAGCGTAAATGCTGCAGGGCTTCATTTTATTAAGCAAAAAGTAGGAATATTGTCCATATCCGGTACCAGCGTCGTAAATTTCAATATTATTGCTGCCGAAATTTTTTCTTAATTTTTTTAGTTCACGTTTTACATACCAGGCTCTCAGAAACATTATATCCAGAATTTTATAGAATAAAATTCTGGCAGCAGGAAATCTTTTAATGATCTTAGAAAAAATGTCTTTTATAGGATCGTAACGCATTAAAATTTTTTGCTAAGGAAGAGATAAAAAAGATTTGATTGAAAATTCTGCAATACAGATTTTAGCCCCTATCTTTAATTATATATTCTTTTTCATCCTGAAAACTATGGACAAACATTTCGCCGAGCAGCCCCACTGAGAAAAACTGAACGCCCACAATAATTAATAAGATACCAAGAAAAAGCATTGGACGATTGCTGAGGTATCCGCCCGTTATCCAGAGATATGTTAAATATCCGTTAACAATTAATCCAAGCAGGAATGCAAAAGCTCCGAAAAATCCGAAGAAATGCATGGGACGTTTTATATACCTGGTTGCAAATGTAACCGTAATTAAATCAACAAAACCTTTAAAGAACCTTGAAGTGCCGAATTTCGTCGTACCGTATCTGCGCGGGTGATGAACCACCGCAACTTCCCCGACCTTAAATCCCTGCCAATGAGCCAATACAGGCAAATACCTGTGAAGTTCTCCATATACTTTTAAATCAATTGTAACTTCTTTGCGGTAAACTTTAAGCCCGCAGTTGAAATCATGAATTTTTATTCCGCTGAATATTTGAGTAACAAAATTGAAAAATTTTGAGGATATTTTTTTTATGAAAGGATCTTGCCTTTTTTTCTTCCATCCTGAAACTAAATCATATCCTTCGTTTAATTTCTTTATAAGATTCGGTATTTCTGCCGGATCATCCTGCAGATCAGCATCCATTGTAACAACTAAGTCTCCATCAGCATGCGAAAATCCCACCTGCAATGCAGCAGATTTTCCATAGTTCTTTCTAAAGCTTATATATTTAAATCTCCTGTCCTGTCTGCAAATTTCTTTTATTGTATTAAGAGAATTATCGTTGCTTCCGTCGTCAACAAATAAAACTTCATAGTTAATATTCAATGGTTTTAAAGCTTTGCGGATTTCGTGTGACAGTGGATTTACCGATTCTTCTTCATTAAAGAGTGGAATAACAAGAGAAATTTTCTTTATAGCCTGACCTTCAGGAGAAGTGTATTTTGCTCTTGGGAAATATCTTCTTCTCTTATTGTAATAGGGCTTTTTATTATGAGACCTGTACTCGCTGCTCTGTTCCTTTGGCTTTTCCTGCGAATTTATATTCTCATCATTTCCTGCCGCCGAACCTTCATTTAAATTCTTTTCTTCCAAAATCATTTCCGGGTTTAATTGAAAATAGAATATCAAATTAATCCATAAAGAAGTTAAATACAATTAAAGAATTATATCGCAGTTTTAAAAAACTGCTTCTTAGATAATTTCATAAAACGCAAAATACAAGTCTTTCTTTCCCTAAAAAATTCTGCTGTATATCTTTGATTAGTATATATTAATTATTAGTTTAAATAATCTTGACTTTTTTGTACAGATTCTTTAGGTTTGATCTGAAAACTAAAATAATTGCATACTCAATGAGAATATAATGAGTACTACTGAAGTAACTAAAATAGAAGAACTTACAAATACCGAATATAAATATGGATTTGTGACTGAAATAGAGGCTGAAACCTTCGCCAAAGGCCTTAATGAAGGGATAATCCGCCAGCTTTCTGCAGTTAAAAATGAACCGGATTGGATGACGGAATGGAGATTAAAAGCCTATAATCAATGGCTTACTATGAAAGAGCCTCATTGGGCAAATGTTAAATATCCTCCGATTAACTATCAGGCTATCTCTTATTATTCCGCCCCGAAAAGGAAGCCGGAATTAAAAAGCCTGGACGAAGTAGATCCCGAACTTTTAAAAACCTTTGAAAAACTTGGAATTTCACTTGAAGAACAGAAAAGATTGTCAGGAGTTGCTGTCGATGCTGTTTTTGACAGTGTTTCCGTTGCAACAACCTTTAAAGAAAAATTAGCCGAACTTGGAATAATTTTTTGCCCTATAAGCGAAGCGATTCAAAAATATCCCGATTTAGTAAAAAAATATATGGGTAGTGTAGTTCCATATACGGACAATTTTTTTGCCTCATTAAATTCTGCCGTATTCAGCGATGGTTCCTTTGCCTATATTCCTAAAGGTGTACGGTGCCCGATGGAACTTTCAACTTATTTTAGAATAAATGCTTCCAATACAGGTCAGTTTGAAAGGACTTTAATCATTGCAGATGAAGGATCTTATGTCAGCTATCTTGAAGGATGCACTGCTCCGAGGAGAGATGAAAATCAGCTTCATGCAGCTGTAGTTGAGCTGATTGCATTGGATAATGCGCAGATAAAATATTCGACCGTGCAAAATTGGTATGCCGGCGATAAAGAGGGAAAAGGGGGTATTTATAACTTTGTGACAAAACGCGGAGCCTGCAGAGGTATCAATTCAAAAATATCATGGACCCAGGTAGAAACTGGCTCGGCTATCACCTGGAAATACCCGGGATGCATTCTTCAAGGCGATAATTCAACCGGAGAATTTTATTCGGTTGCGGTTACAAATAATATGCAGCAGGCAGATACCGGGACAAAGATGATTCATTTAGGAAAAAACACAAGAAGTACAATAATTTCAAAAGGTATTTCCGCAGGCAGAAGCAATAATAGTTATCGAGGTTTAGTAAAGATAAATCGAAAAGCAGAAAACGCGCGTAACTTCTCACAGTGCGATTCCCTCCTCTTGGGAGATAAATGCGGTGCTCATACTTTTCCATATCTGGAAATCAATAATCCAACTGCACAAATCGAACATGAAGCAACTACTTCAAAAATCGGGGAAGACCAGATATTTTATTTAAATCAGAGAGGTATATCTACTGAAGATGCAATCGGTTTGATTGTAAACGGATACTGCAAAGAAGTTTTTAAAGAACTTCCTATGGAATTTGCGGTAGAAGCAACCAAGCTCCTCAGCATCAGCCTTGAAGGCAGTGTGGGTTAAAATTATTCTCATTTAATTTATAAGGATTATTAATGCTCGAAATAAAAAATCTTCATGTAAGCATAGAAGGAAAAGAGATACTAAAGGGGATTAATCTTAAAATAAATAAAGGGGAAGTACATGCAATAATGGGACCTAACGGTTCGGGCAAGAGTACATTGGCTCAGGTATTAGCCGGAAGGGAAGATTATGAAATCACAAAAGGTGAAGTGACATTTCAAGGGATGAATCTTCTGGAGATGTCTCCTGAAGATCGTGCCAGAGCCGGATTTTTTCTGGCATTTCAGTATCCGGTTGAAATACCGGGCGTAAGCAATACTAATCTCCTTAAGACAGCCCTAAATGAAATTAGAAAGGCTAAAGGGGAAGAGAATCTTGATGCAATGGAATTTCTGTCATTGATCAAAGAAAAAATGAAATTGGTCGAGATGGATCAATCTCTTCTAAGCAGGGCAGTAAACGAAAGCTTTTCCGGAGGCGAGAAGAAAAGAAATGAAATTTTCCAGATGGCTGTATTAAATCCGAAACTCGCTGTTTTAGACGAAACCGATTCGGGACTCGATATCGATGCCTTGAAAATTGTGGCTAACGGAGTAAATAAATTAAAATCAAAAGATAATTCTATAATTGTAGTTACTCACTATCAAAGGCTCCTGAATTATATAATTCCGGATTATGTTCACGTTCTTTACAAAGGAAAGATAATTAAAAGCGGTACAAAAGAGCTGGCATTGGAACTTGAGGACAGGGGATATGACTGGATAAGAGAAAATTCCGGCGAATTAGCAGTATCTAAATAGTAAAAATTTATGGATGAAATCTTAAATATTAAAAAGTGGTACCTGGAAAATTTTGAAATCTTTCAAAATAGTTTAAATGGTGAAAGCACGCAGCCGATAAATCAGTTAAGGAAGGATGCCATTCTAAAATTCTCCGAACTGAGCTTTCCGACAATAAAAGATGAAGAGTGGAAATACACCAATATTTCGCCTCTCCTTAAGCATTATTTTAAACCCGCGGCAGCAAATCATTCTATTGAAAAATCTAAGATCGATCAGTTTAGATTTGATGCTTTGCAGGGATTTTTAGCTGTTTTTATAAACGGAATTTTTGCTCCTGATTTATCTGAACTTGAAAATTTTCCGCGGGGAGCGGTAATTTCAAGCCTTGATGAAGCTATTGATTCATCTCACCCTGCAGTTAAAAAATATTTTAATAAATATGCTGATTATGAACGGCACATCTTCACTTCACTTAATACGGCGTTTACCAAAGACGGAGCTTTCATTTACATCCCTGATGGGAAAATAGTTGAGGAACCTATCCATATTCTTTTCATCGCTTCTTCAAACGGAGAAAAAATACTTTCCCAGCCGAGGAATCTATTTTCAATCGGGAAAAATTCCCAGGTAAAGATTTTAGAGCATTTTGTATCCCTGGATGAAGGAATTTATTTCACAAACTCCGTATCCGAGATTTCAGCCGGCGAAAATGCAATTGTTTCTCATGTTAAACTGCAGGAAGAAAGCAAAAAAGCTTTTCACATTCATAGAATTGAAGTTGAGCAGGAGAGAAGCAGTAATTTTTCTTCACATTCAATTTCCTTTGGGGGAAATATTTCCCGCAATGATTTGAATGTCCGCTTCAACGGTGAAGGAGGCGAAAGCACCCTCAATGGTTTATATCTTACAGGGGGTGAACAGCTGTATGATACCCACACATTGATTGATCATGCAAAACCGCATTGCACCAGTCATGAGCATTATAAAGGAATCCTGGATAATAAATCGAGAGGCGTGTTCAACGGGAAAGTCATGGTAAGAAAAGATGCACAGAAAACAAATGCATTCCAGGAAAATAACAACATTATTTTATCTGCAGAAGCGCTTGTAAACACAAAACCGCAGCTGGAGATTTTTGCAGACGATGTTAAATGTACGCACGGAGCAACCATCGGTCAGCTTGATATGGATTCCATGTTTTATTTGAAATCAAGAGGAATAGGTGCAGAAAATGCACGTGCAATTTTAATTCATGCATTCGCCAGCGATGTAATAAAGACTATTCCATTAGAACCGATAAAAAATTATGCCGAATCAATTTTAACAGAAAAATTCAATAAGCAGTTTCAGCAATGACTACTAAATTAGAAATACTAAATTCCGCAAAAGAATTAAAAACATTCAATGTCGTTAAGGTTAGAGAAGATTTTCCAATTCTTTCAACTGAAGTTCACGGGAAACCTTTATGCTACCTTGATAATGCAGCTACCACCCAGAAACCAAAAGCAGTGCTGGAAGCATTAAACAATTATTATTTGCATCAAAATTCTAATGTACACAGAGGAGTTCATTATTTAAGCGGCTTAGCTACGGAGGTTTTTGAAGAAGCGAGAATTAAAATTAAGAAATTTATTAATGCATCGACTACTCAAGAGATAATTTTCACCAGAGGCACCACAGAATCAATAAATCTTACAGCTTATTCTTTTGGAAGAAATTTTATCAAGGAAGGGGATGAAATAATCATCTCTGAGATGGAACATCATTCCAATATTGTACCTTGGCAGTTAATTGCTGCCGATAAGAAAGCAAAAATTAAGATCATCCCTGTTAATGATTCGGGAGAATTAATCCTGGAGGAATTTGAGAAACTGATTACAAAAAGGACAAAGCTGGTTTCTATCGTTTACGTTTCAAATTCATTGGGAACAGTAAATCCAATCGAAAAATTTATTCATATTGCACATTCTTACAATATTCCTGTTTTTATTGACGGTGCCCAGGCAGTTCAGCATTTACCAATTGATGTTCAGCAGCTTGACTGTGATTTTTTTGCTTTCTCCGGACATAAAATGTACGGCCCTACCGGTATCGGAATCCTTTACGGGAAAATGAATTTGCTCGAGTCGATGCCACCGTTTATGGGGGGCGGAGATATGATCTCAAAAGTAAGTTTTGAAAAGACCACATACAATGAATTGCCCTATAAGTTTGAAGCGGGAACTTCCAATATTGCAGATGCAGTTGGACTTGGCGCGGCAGTCGACTATATGTCAAAGATTGGAATTAATGCAATTGCCGAACATGAAAAAGAATTGCTCGACTATGCAGAAAAATCAGTTTCGGGATTTAACGGGATAAAAATTTTCGGTAAAGCAAAAAATAAATGCAGCGTTCTTTCGTTTGTGTTTGAAGATATTCATCCTCATGACATGGGAACATTTTTAGACTTTGAAGGAGTTGCGGTAAGAACCGGGCACCATTGTACTCAGCCGTTAATGCAGAGATTTAATATACCGGCTACTACCCGCGCTTCTTTTGCAATGTATAATACAAAAGAGGAAGTTGATGTCTTGGCTGAGGGAATAAGTAAAGTTATTAAAGTTTTCAGAAAATGAATCAGGAATTAAAAGAACTCTATCAGCAGGTTATTTTAGACCATAATAAGAGTCCCCGCAATTTTAGGAAAATGGATAACGCCAATCATTTCGGGGAAGGCTATAATCCTTTATGCGGAGACAAAATAGATATTTATCTGCTTCTTAAAGACGGTAAAATTGAAGATGTTTCCTTCCAGGGATCAGGCTGTGCAATTTCAAAGGCATCTGCATCTTTAATGAGCTCTTTTATTAAGGGCAAAACTATTGATCAGGCAGAGGAACTATTCGGAAAATTTCACAACCTGATTACTGGAAAAACCGATGAATCTAAATCAGTTGAAGATTTGGGAAAGCTTATGGTTTTTGCCGGAGTGCGTGAATTCCCTTTAAGAGTAAAATGCGCAAGCCTGGCGTGGCATACTTTAATTTCTGCTTTAAAGGAAGAGAAGAAGATTGTATCCACAGAATAAAACATATATGTCTGAGTTAAATAAACAAGAATTAGAGGAAAAGATTATAGCAACCTTAAAAACATGCTATGATCCTGAAATCCCTGTTGATATTTTCGAGCTAGGATTGATTTACGAAATTAAGATCGATAATGATGCTAAAGTTAATATAAAAATGACGCTGACATCTCCGGCATGCCCGGTTGCAGGCTCGCTTCCGCCGGAAGTAGAATCCAAAATTAAAACTATTCCGGAAGTGAATGATGTAAAAATAGAGTTAGTCTGGAATCCTCCATGGGACAGAGAGATGATGAGCGAAGTGGCAAAAGTGGAATTAGGATTTATGTAAGAGAAGAGCAAGATCAATTTCAAGTTCTTGAACTTACACTTGAACATGAACTTGATCTTAAAATAATTAATGATAATCGCATATAAGTAAAAGGAGTAACTATGTTTAATATAATTTCCCGTCCCCCAATGTATGATCCGGAGGCAGTCCAATGGATGAGGGATGAGCTTGTTGCAGTCGGGTTCCAGGAATTGCTCTCGCCCATCGAAGTTGATCAAGCAATAGAAGTTAAAGACGATAATATTATTTTGGTTATGATTAATTCAATCTGCGGCTGTGCAGCAGGAAGCGCCCGTCCGGGAGTTTCTTTAGCACTCCAGCATAATAAAATCCCCGATAAGCTTTATACGGGATTCGCCGGACAGGAAAGAGATGCAGTAGATCGAATCCGCCAGCATATTCCCGGCTTTCCTCCTTCATCGCCAAGCATTGCAATGTTTAAAAACGGAGAGCTGATTTATTTTATGCAAAGATTGGATATTGAAGGGCGTTCGGATGAATATATTGCAGAAGAACTTAAGGAAGCCTTTGATAGATTCTGTTCTGCTGCGGGGCCTTCGATCAGCCCGGAAAATTTTGCCAAAATTATTCACGCAAAAATGTGTGGATCAAAAATTCCTTTATTTAAAGGATAATAAGACTATTAGAAAATATTATAGAACTCAAGGACAATATGAAGTTTAGCTCTCAGGAAGAATACGGATTAAGATGCCTGCTTAGGATTGGAAAAGCGAAAACTCTAAACGGCTTAACTATTCCCGAAATTAGTCAGCTCGAAGGACTTTCCACAGCTAATGTAGGGAAATTACTCAGGATTTTACGGCTGGGAGGGTTTATTGAAAGTGCAAGAGGACAAACCGGCGGTTATAAATTAGCGCATCCTTCTGATGAAATAAACATCAATAAAGTTCTTGAAGTTCTTGGAGGAAGATTATATGAAGCAGGCTTCTGCGAATATCATGCAGGCCTGGAAAAAATATGCACAAACAGCATTGACTGCTCCATCCGCTCACTCTGGAGTACAATTCAATCCATGCTTGATCATGTTTTAAATAAAATTACTCTGCATGATTTATTAGGAAAAGAGGATATGGTTACTATCTTGGTAGAAAATTTTACCGAGGAAATTAATAACATTACTAAATCAAATTAGATTTTTTTAACAAAATTTCCTTGAGGAGATTATTAGCGTAAAAGAATCATCTTCTTTGTTTGCGTTAATGCACCGGCTGTAAGTTTATAAAAATATACTCCGCTGCTCAACCCGCTCCCATTCCATCTATACTTATAATGCCCTCCGGGCAAATAATCAGATATTATAGTTGAAATTTCTCTGCCGAGTATATCATAAACTTTTAATTCCACAAAATGCAAGTCCTGCGGAAGATGGAATTCAATATTTGTGGAAGGATTAAAAGGATTCGGATAGTTCTGATAAAGTTCAATATGATCTGCAATAACCCGTTTTTCATCATTCACCGAAGTTATAACGATATATTTGGACTCGGCATTGTTAATATTTGAAATCATCTCATTAAGATTATTTCCAAAGGCAAGAGCATAGTAAACTATAATTGAATCATCCGGAAGTAATGATACAGGCGCTTGCGATGTAATAATAACTGCCCCGTTATCAATTGTAGTATCTGCAACATTAGAAGTAAAAAAGGTATCAATCATTCCATGTGTCAGCCAGCTGTAAAAATTCGAATCAACTTGATATCCGTCATAATATTCAAACGCTTTTAATGAACTTAATTGGTACGATAATAATTTATACCCCACATGACTTCCCTGGAAAATATCTACTATTCCGGAATCCGGCAAGTACCTGACCGTATCTGATTCGGGCGTACCGGCTATTTGCGGAACAATTTCTAGACCGTTAATTGCATTAAGCACTGATGTATCTCTGTTCAGGATATTAAATTTAAGTAAAGTATAAGAAGCATTTTTCCATCCGAAAACTTCTAATTTAATCAAGACTTCAGGGGGCAGATTCCTGTAATGATTATTAAATGAGCCGTAAATTCTGAAGTTCCCTCCCGCCGTATCCAGTTTAACAGTGTCTTCATTTGCCGAATCATTTAAGTAATCGAATACCTGATTTGGAGATGTTCCAACAAGAATTGCAGTACGGTAGATATTTAAAAGGTTTTGTTGCCCGGATGGAATTAATAATTGGATATTTCCAAATTTGTTTACCTTTATTTCAATTTTTCCGGCCTTAAAACCGGCTTGCGGATACAATACTTGGACATGGAGAAACGCAAAAAGAATTACAAAAGAGAGTTTAGAAATAATTTTCAAATTAATCCTTTCTTTTTTCAGCATTGCCTGGAATTTCCGGTTCTTTCTTTTTCAAATATCCGCTGTTTTCAAGACTTCCATTCGATCTGAAAATTTTTATAGTTACTTCATTTGTATTGTAGTAGCCGGTTGATTCAATCTTTATTCCGTCTACTACCTTTGATAATTTTACAAAAGAGTATAATTTATCATCAGCTATAAGGTTATTTTCTATTTTAGACTTTTTATCCGGAATATTATCCAGCGCCCAGTAAATTCCTTTTTTTGCATTTTGAAATGCATATCCGATATCATCCTCAATTTTAGATTGACAGAATGAATTCCCAGGAATCAATAAAATTAAAATTATAACAAAAGCCGCTTTCATAAAAAGCCCCTTATTTTATCCATATTAATTAAACTGATTTACTTATATTAAACAAATTAATAGTCTTCTTGGCATTTCCATTTTTGAATATCTATTTTTGTATCACAATTAGTTAAACATTATTCTTGATAAAAATGATGGAGAACAAATGTACAAATTAGTTTTATTAAGACATGGCGAGAGCACATGGAATAAAGAGAACCGTTTTACAGGATGGACTGACGTCGATCTTTCTGAAAAAGGAATTCAGGAAGCAATTAGTTCGGGGAAACGATTAAAAAAAGACGGATATACATTTGATATTGCTTATACTTCGGTTCTTAAAAGGGCAATCAGAACTCTTTGGATTACACTTGATGAATTGGATTTGATGTGGATTACCGTTGAAAAATCTTGGCGCTTGAATGAAAGGCATTACGGTGCACTGCAGGGATTAAATAAATCGGAAACTGCCCAGAAATACGGCGAAGAGCAGGTAAAAATCTGGCGCAGGAGCTATGATATTCAGCCTCCCTCTCTCGAAGTATCTGATAAACGCTATCCCGGTTTGGAAGCTCGGTATAAAAACCTTTCTAAATCTGAACTTCCATTAACAGAGTGTTTGAAAGACACCGTTAACCGGTTTCTTCCTTATTGGAAGGATACAATTGCCCCTGTTGTGAAGTCAGGTAAAAAGGTTATTATTGCGGCTCACGGCAATAGTCTTCGCGCATTAGTCAAATACCTGGATAATATTTCAGATAACGATATCGTCGGTCTAAATATTCCAACAGGAATCCCGCTTGTTTATGAACTGGACAATGAATTAAAACCAATAAAAAATTATTACCTGGCCGATCAGGAGGAAATTGAAAAAGCCGCCCAGGCTGTGGCAAACCAGGGGAAAGCAAAATAACCGGGATGTGAATTCTTTTAGCTGTTGAATGAAAAGGATATATAACTTCCGCTTTTCTGATTTGAAATACCCAAATGCAGACACAAGTTCAACATTGAATAAAATATTTACCTTACTATCGTTATTGTTTTTCATTTCCTTTTCCGGATGTACGGCAGATTACCAGGAATACCTCTCGGCAGGAAATGAAAGTTATAATAATGGAGATTATAGAGAAGCAATTTATTACTTTAGGAAGGTATTGGAATTAAAACCGAATGATTCACAGGTTTATTTCAATATAGCCAATGCAAAAAGCAAGCTAGGATTTTTATACGGAGCCATTGAAGATTATACCCAAGCTATTAACTTAAATCCTAATCTTCAGGAAGCTTACCTTAATAGGGCTAAAACTAGAATTCTTTCGAAAAACTTTTATGATGCTTTAAAAGACTGCAATAAATATATCGAATTAAAAAATTCTGATCCGTCAGGTTATTTTACTCGTGCATATATTAAAGATGCATTGTCGGATTATACTGGAGCTATTGATGATTATTCACAGGCTATAGAATTAGATCCGAATTCAGAAAAGGCATTTATAAACAGGGGGAACGTAAAGATGAAGCTGGATGATTATAAAGGGGCAGATGAGGACTATTCCTCTGCAATTAAGCTGAATCAGAAAAACGATGGTGCTTATCTGAATAGAGCAGGAATCAAGGCAATCTCCGGCAATTATCAGAATGCTCTTGCAGATTTCAATAAAGCCATCGAGATAAATCCCTGGAATGCAGATGCATATTTCCTCCGCGGGGATCTTTATAATAAGCTTGAGCTATATAAAAAAGCAGTATTCGATTTTACGGAAGCGGTAAGGTTAAACCCATCATATTACCAGGTTTATTTTGAAAGGGGAAAAACATACCATGCTTTAAAGGAATATCTGGATGCAATAAGAGACTTTTCTTACTGCATTAAATTAAACCCGAAAGATTCCAAGGCTTATTTGCAAAGAGGATTATCCAAAATATCTTTCGGGAAGGTTAAAGAGGGATGCAATGATTTGACAACTGCCGGGGAACTCGGCAACTTCGATGCATATTCTTTAATAAATAAATACTGCAAGTAAACTTTTCCCCAGTATTGATTTAATCAATTTCAACTTCTATCTTTTGTCAAAGAAAATTTTTTTATTTCAACTTCCATCATTCCGTGAAAAAGGGCTGTATCATTTTCCTGCTTTATTTTTCTGCTTATCTTTATCCTCAGTCAGATACTTCCTTAATCTTAAATGAAATTATGTTTTATGCCGAATCGGGCAATAACGAATTCATTGAACTTTATAATTTAAGCAGCACTTCAGCTCTTGATTTAAACAATTACAGAATAAAAATATATACTTCCAATGAAGATTTAATTTCAGATGCAGGCTTTGGAACTCTTCTTCCTCCTCATTCGTATGCAGTTATTTTTGAAGGGGATTACGATTTAGCTTCCGGATTATATGCTAAAATTATTCCCCAGAAAGCTCTAATTCTTAAAATATCCGATAATGCTTTCGGATCAAGCGGCATGTCTAACACTTCAGATCGCACAGTTTATCTAATTAACTCAAATGATGATACTATAGATAGCTGCTCATACACTGCAGATAATACATATGGCATTTCCGAAGAAAAGGTGATTCCGAACAGGGATGCATCAGGTTCGAATTGGAGCAGCTCACTCAGAAGCAACGGTACGCCGGGATTTAAAAACTCGATCACACCATCAGACTTCGATCTTAGGATTTCATCAGTTTCTATATTGCCTCCTGTTCTGCTTCAAGGGGATGATGCATTTATCCATCTTATAATAAATAATTCAGGCAGGAATAGTGCAGATGTATATAAAGTAGAAATCTTCAATGATTTAAATAAAGATTCTTCAGGAACGGATGAGGAAAGGATTTTTTTAGAAACCCGGAATAATCTTTCTATTGAAGATTCAAACGAGATAATTATTCCGCTAGTCTCATTGGAAACAGGAGTATATTGTATCATTTGCAGGATTGACTACCAAGCCGACGAAGATCTTTCAAATAATGTTTTCTTTAAGACATTTTATGTTTATCCGCCTGGGAATATTTATAACGACATAGTAATAAATGAAATTATGTATGCGCCGTCTGCAGGCGAGCCGGAGTGGATAGAAATATTTAACCGGAGTCAATCTTCTGTAAACTTAAAGAGCTGGCGAATCGGAGACAATTCAACATGGGAGTCAATTCATGATGAAGTAATAATTGAGCCGGGATCATTTTTAGTTATCTCAAAAGATTCTGCAATTCTTAATTTTTATTCGATTCAGTCGCAGTTAATGGTGATAAATTTTCCTTCTTTAAATAATTCCGGCGATGCAGTTGTTATTAAAGATTCATTAGGATTTATAATCGACAGTCTTGAATATCTTCCTGAATGGGGAGGAACTGCCGGAAATTCTCTGGAAAGAATTGATCCGGAAAATTCATCGCAGCCTTCTGCGAATTGGTCGGGTTCTCTTAATAAATTTAAAGCCACTCCGGGCTGTATAAATTCTATTTCAAAGAAGTATTTTGATCTTGAGCTCTCGGAAATCATTTTTAATCCCGTTTACCCGGTATTCGGCGATAATATTTCAATTTCTGCAAAAGTGAAAAATTTAGGGAAATCGGCAGCCGATTTTAGTCTTATTTTATCGGAGGATATTAATCTCGATTCCATTCTGGATATTGAATTAGAAAATGTAAACTCTCTTGAATTATCTGC
>CAYSGP010000165.1:0-11846 GCA_964430095.1 uncultured Ignavibacteriaceae bacterium | reverse complement strand
AGAAGAAAAATTATGTCGATCTTAATCTTTTGGGAAAAGTAAAATACCAGCGCTATATCTTCTTCGATGATTCCAAAACACTTTTAAATCTGCTGGAACAAATAGACGCTGCAAAAAACGATAATACAATTTCGGGAATTGCAGTAAATACTTCAGGTCTGGAAATAAGCCGCGAAATGATCTGGGAGCTGAGAGAGAAACTAAAAGACTTTAAATCTTCCGGAAAGCATGTAGTGGTTTATATAGACAGAACAGGAATAAACGGTTATCATCTTGCTTCTGCTGCCGATAAGATTGTAATTGATCCGCAGGGAATGATTGCCCTCGAAGGGTATCTCTTCGGAAGAAATTATTATAAAGGAACACTGGAAAAATTCGGAATCGGCTTTACCGAATTAAGATACTTCAAATTTAAATCCGCGTCGGAAACTTTCTCCAGAACAAACATGAGTGAGGCAGACAGCATTCAGTGGCAGGAAATAATAAATGATTTTTATTCAACTACAAAAAATGATATTTGCGAAGGAAGAAAGATTTCTCCGGCAAAGTTTGACAGTCTGGTTAATTCATATATATATCTTCCTGACGAAGCTGTAAAGCTTGGCCTGGCAGATGTAAAAGGTAGATGGGATGAAATAAAAGATGTAATTAAAGATTTGGAGGGGGGATCAAAAAACTTTGTTGATCCGAATTCTCTGGAATTTTTTAAACTCCCCTCGGACAACTACTGGGGAGAAAAGCCGAAAATCGCAGTAATTTATGCTGCCGGTGTCTGTGCTATGGATGAAGGAATTAACGCACGCAGTCTGGTCAAAGATGTTGAGGCTGCTTCGGAAAATTCCAATATAAAAGGTGTTGTGTTCCGTGTGGAGTCACCCGGAGGAGATGCGCTTGCATCCGATCTGGTTGCTGAAGCATTAAAGAAATGCAGCCGCAAGAAACCTGTAATTGTTACCCAGGGAGGCGTTGCCGGATCCGGGGGGTACTGGCTTTCAATGTATGGAAACACAATCCTTGCTTCGCCGAATACAATCACAGGCTCTATCGGGGTTATCGGCGGCTGGTATTATAATAAAGGACTGAAGGAGATGCTGGGCATCTCGACCGATTATGTGAAGTACGGAGATCGCGCTGAACTTGGATTCGGATTTTCATTGCCCCTGATCGGAACAGTTCTGCCGGATAGAGATTTGTTTGAGGATGAAAAACAAAGAGCGGGCGAAATTATAAATATTATGTATAGAGATTTTGTGAGAAAAGTTGCCTCCGGAAGGAAAATGAGTGAAAGTAAAGTAAATGAAATAGGACAAGGAAGGGTCTGGTCAGGTAAGGACGGATTGGAAAACGGTTTGGTCGATAAGCTCGGCGGGCTGTACGATGCAATAAATATTGCTGCAGAAAAGGCAAATTTAAAGAAAGGAGAATATGAACTTATAGAATATCCGAAACCTTCATTAATTGATTTTGGTCTTTTAGCTCCCAGCTTAATCGGAATTGATGTAGAAGCAGAAAAAAATCAGGTTATTGAAGATTTAAAATTCAGATTTAAAAATAACGGCCGCCCTTTGCCTTTATTGCCGGTAAACAGTATTGAATTAATTGAATCATACTGAGCAAAGTTTTTGCTAAGAATTTTCAATGTTCACAAACAATGTTCAATTCTCATTTATTGAATATTGATCCGGTCGAAGCAAAATGAAAATTGAACATTGAGAATTGCCCGAAGATTCCTTTTGAGAATATTGGACATTTTCCTAAACTTCTGCTCCTTCTTTAAGCCGATTTCTTTTTCCGTTTATTGTGCTTCAGATAATACTTCAGGGAATGTTGATCAATTATTATTATGGTCAAAAAATGAGGATTATAAAATGAGCCGGAAAATCTTTTCATTGCTTATTTTATATGCTGCTTTGGCTCTTACCAGCTCCGGCTATTCGCAAAATTCCGGTATTGCGTTGTCATCCGATAATGTTGAAATTAATTTCGATGTGCTGGGAGATGGAAAACCGGCTCTTGTTTTTGTCCATGGATGGAGCAATGACCGCAGCATTTGGGACAGCCAGATATCCTATTTTTCTAAAAAATACAAAGTCGTTGCCGTAGATCTCCCCGGCTTCGGGAAATCAGGCAATAATCGCCGGAACTGGACAGTACCTGCATTTGGCGGCGATGTTACCGCTGTAATAGAAAAACTTGATCTTGATAATGTTGTATTAGTAGGCTTTTCTTTGGGCGGACCTGTAGTTATCGAAACTGAAAATAAAATACCCGATCGTATCTCGGGAGTTGTTCTTGTCGAAGCACTGCATGATGTTGAACAATATTATACACCTGAAACAATAAAATTAATGGACAGTGTTTACCTGGATCTAGTAACAAATCCGACTATGGAAAAATTGGAACCTTTTTTCAGGAAAAATAAGGAACAATCCTTTGAAAGAGTACTTGCTATGATTGATAGATCCAGGATTGGCTGGAAAGAATCTCTTGATAATTCTTTCTTATGGGGAAATAAAAATCGAAACATTTTGCTTAAAAAAATGCATGCACCGGTAATTTCGATTAATGCGGCTCAAACCCCTACAAAAATTGAAGCATTTAAAAAATATGTTCCTTCCTACAAGGCAAAGATTATAGAAGATTCCGGTCATGTTGTAATGTGGGATGCTCCTGATGAATTCAACCGGCTGCTTGAAGAGAGTATACATGAATTTATTAGCCGGTAATATGTAAAATAAAGGCCTGTCTCATACTCAACAATGCAATTGAACTCGCTTTTCATATTTCATATATTAATGTTTTAGAAAAAATTATATCGGAATGCCCAGAAGCAATATTTATATAGAAACTTACGGCTGCCAGATGAATGTAGCTGATACGGAGCTAGTCTTAGGAATTCTGAAAAACAGCGGCTACGGAATAACTAAAAATGCCGAACAAGCTGATGTAATTCTTTTGAATACATGCAGTATCAGAGAAAATGCAGAGCAGAGGATTTACGGCAGATTGGGAAGCTTTAAAAATTTAAAAGAAAAAAATCCCGGTCTTGTGGTGGGTATTTTAGGCTGTATGGCTGAAAGATTAAGAAAAGATCTTATTGAAGAAAAGAAAATCGTTGATCTTGTTGTGGGACCGGATGAATACCGCCGGGTGCCTGAATTTATTGATAATGCGGTTCATGGAGAAAAAGGGATTGGAGTAATTCTCTCCAGGACCGAAACATACGATGACATTGAACCGTATAGGGAAGACGGGCTGCAGGCATGGATCTCTGTAATGAGAGGATGCGATAAGTTCTGTACGTTCTGTGTAGTTCCTTTTACGAGAGGACGTGAAAGAAGCAGACCGCTTCATTCGGTTGTCGACGAAATTAAGATGCTTTCCGGAAGAGGATTCCGGGAAGTAACTCTGCTTGGCCAAAATGTAAATTCCTACATGGATAATGAAAAAGATTTTGCGGACCTTCTTTCTGCCTGCGCAGAAGCGGACAGAAAGGTAAGGATTAGATTTACAACCTCTCATCCTCAGGATTTATCGGATAAGCTTCTTTATACCATAGCAGGCCATAGAAACCTATGCAGCTATATTCACCTTCCGGTACAATCCGGTTCCGATAGGATACTTAAGCTGATGAACCGCACCTATACTGTTGGACATTATCTCATTCTTATTGAAAAAGCACGCAAAATAATTCACGGCGTTTCAATTACAACCGATATTATTTCCGGATTCCCCACCGAAACGTATGAAGATCATTTGATGACTATGGACCTTATGCAGCATATACGTTATGACGGTGCGTACATGTTCAAATATTCTGCACGCGAAGGAACGAAGGCATTTAAAATGGAGGATGATATTCCTGATGAAATAAAAACAAAACGGCTGCAGGAAATAATAGAGCTTCAGAAAGAAATTTCTCACGAAATTAACCAGGAGCTTGTTCAAAAAGAGGAAATAATCCTTGTGGAAGGATTCAGCAGGAAATCGGATAAATTTTTAGCCGGGCGTACCGATTCAAATAAGGTTGTTATTATTCCATTGCATGAGAATATAAAAGAAGGGGATTTTGTAAAAGTAAAGATCAGCAGGGCAACTCATGCAACTTTATTCGGAGAGTATGTTGAACACCTCAATAATGCCGAAAACAAATTCTTATTAACAGCTTGATTATTTAAGATCGAAAATTCCTTGAATTGTTTTGTATCCATTTAAATCCTTATTTGTTCAGCTTGAATTAGGAAATGAAATATAAAGTTTCAATAATAGCGGTATTATTTATATTGATTCCTGTGAAGAAATCTTTTCCGCAGGATGTTGATATAAATTATTATCTTAAAAAAATTGAAAACGGGAAGAAACAGGAGGTAATAAGAAATCTGCCGGAGTTGAAGAAGCAGCATCCCGGAAGTGCTTCCGTTATGTACCTCGATGCTCTTTTAACAGAAGACGGCACCGATGCGGTCCACAAATACCTTGACCACTCTAAAAAATACCCTGAAAGCGAATATGCCGATGATGCATTATTCAGGGTATACTCATATTATTATGCCGGGGGTTCATATCTTGCCGCAAAGGAATATCTAAAAAGACTAAAAAGAAAATACCCGGCTTCACCATACATTAAGCTTGCAGAATCCAGCATACCCGAGAAGGATGAACCAGGAGCAGTCCCTGATATTGAAAAGATATCGGAAACTACAGAACGGAAGAATATTACGGAACAGAAGAAAATTAAAGATTATTTTAATTTTACAATCCAAGCCGGCGCATTCAGCAATCCGGATAATGCCTCTAAGCTGCATAAAGATTTCCTAACTTCAGGCTATTTCTCCGAAATAAAAGAAAAAACCGTTGCAGGAGCTCCATTTAAAGTGGTTTATGTTGGGAAATTTAAAACAGAAAAAGAAGCATCGGAAGAATTAAAAATTATCAATGAAAAATATAGACTTTCAGGGAGAGTAATTTCGGCAAATCAATAATTTCCTGCGTATTATCCCTTCTAAGGAAAAGCAATGACCGGCAAAAATAGCATTATTAAATCCGAACTAAGATTTATCGGTACAGGTTCGGGACGCGCGTCTTTAAAGAGGCATCACTCCTCTATTCTCCTGAGCGGAGGCAATTATAACCTTTTAATTGATGCAGGTGACGGCATATCAAGAGCGTTCCTTTCAGCAGATATTTCATACAACAAAATAGATGGAATCCTTCTCACACATCTGCATCCTGATCATTATGCCGGACTGCCCTCTCTAATAGTCCAGATGAAAATGAATAAACGCGTAAATGATCTTACAATTTTTCTACACAAAAGCTTGAGGGATTTCGTTTCCAGATTAATTTATCATTCTTATCTTTTTTCAGCTAAGCTGAAATTCAATATCAATTTTATTCTTTTAGAGGATAACCGGACCATGACCTTATCTAAAGGCTTCAGCTTTACACCCCGGCAGAATACTCACCTGGAGGAGTACAGGGAATTTGCTAACCGGGAAGGACTTAGTTTTTCATGCTCCAGCTTCCTCTTTAATATAAACGGAACCAATATTTTTTACTCCGGAGATGTCGGCGGGAAAGATGATCTTTATCTTTTCAAAGAATCAAAGATTGATTTGATGATAAGCGAGATTACTCATGTCAGTCTGGAAGAAATTTTTGAAGCATTCCGAATATTAAATGCCGGCAAGCTCTATTTAACACACATAACAGAAGGAGACGAATCTAAAGCCGCAGCCCTTGCAAACCGTTCTCCGTCCACAATTATTCCTGCATTTGACGGGATTATCCTTAACCTTCAAGGTTAAAAAGGCTAATTAAGCTCTGTAACCCTGAAGGTTCCGCTGATATTTGATTTTTTATGGAATTTAAACTGTTTTTCACTTAAAATAAACATGCCTTTAACTAAACCATCCTTCTTAATTTTGCAGAATCTCTTATCCTTTAATACTACTTGTAATATTTTTTTATTGTAAATTTGTCTTAGTAATATGACTTTTTTCCAAATTCAAGACAGCTGCAATGACTATCGACCAATTTAAGAAACAATTCGGAATAATTGGCAATTCAAAAGAATTGAATGATTTGGTTGATATTGCTATGCAGGTGGCAAAATCCGATATATCGGTTTTAATTACCGGCGAAAGCGGAGTTGGGAAAGAGATATTTGTAAGAGCTATACACGGATACAGCAGCAGGACGGATAAACCCTTGGTCAGTGTCAACTGCGGGGCTATTCCGGAAGGTATTCTCGAAAGCGAATTATTCGGCCATCGCAAAGGATCATTTACGGGAGCAATTGAAACCCGTAAAGGCTACTTTGAAATAGCAGACGGCGGAACGCTTTTCCTGGATGAAATTGCGGAAATGCCATTAATGACACAGGTTAAGCTCCTGCGTGTTCTAGAAACAAAAGAGTTTATGAAAATTGGGGCTGAAACAGTTACAAAGGTGGATGTCCGGATTATTGCCGCCACAAATAAGGATCTCCAGCATGAAGTTGATACAAAAAAATTCAGGCATGATTTATATTTCAGGCTCAAAGCTGTCAATTTAAATATTCCTCCTTTAAGAAAAAGAAAAGGTGATATTGAAGAGCTTGCAAAGTATTTTGCCCAGCAGTTTGCTAAGGAAAATAGAATCAAACCGCCCGAAATAACTCCAGATGCATTAAATCTTCTTCTGGAATATAATTGGCCCGGCAATATCCGCGAATTAAAAAATACAATAGAAACAGCTCTGGCATTAAACAGAAACGGCGCTTTGGATTTACCCGTTTTTAGATCGCTCATAAGAACGGAACCTGATTTGAACAATAGGTTTCTCCCAGTTTCTTTGAGGATTACCCCTGAAGAAGCTGACAGGGAGCTCCTTTACAGGGCTCTTTTTGAAATAAAAAGAGATATAATGGAGCTGAAGGATATAATTAACCAGAGGCAGATTGAAGTTTATCCGCCTGCACAAAACAATTCACAGGAAATTGTTCCTCTTAACCAGCTTGAGAAAGAAGCTATTAAGAATGCATTGGATTATACAAGGGGAAACAAAAGAAATGCAGCCAAAATGCTTAATATTAGCGAACGGACCTTGTATAGAAAACTTAAGGAATACGAACTTTAGTAGAGTTACGGACTTAGATAGAAATAATCAAAATTCTTTAAAACTTGCAGAAATTTTAAATATTCAAAAGATTTTTCGTTTTATTATTCCATGTTTATTGGGATATTTTCTTAATAAGATGTATTTTTTTTAAAATTTTTTATATTTTTTCTTCTTAAACTGAATAAAAATGCAAATTGATGCAAAAAAGGGGGATTGTTTATTATCAAAGCGAATCTTTTACTTGTTTATATATATTAGCATCTTTAATTTTACCGGGTGCTGCATTTATTCTTTTACCGGATCATCAGTTCCGGAGCATTTAAAAACAATTGCAATACCGATTACCGATGATCGAAGCGGCTCGGGTGAACAAGGGTTGAGAGAATTATTTACTGACAGATTAACTCAAAAATTCATCGATGATAATTCTCTCGAGGTGACAGATAGAACTAAAGCGGATGCAGTTATTGAGTGTACAATTTTATCACTCCCTGATGCACCAGTGGTGGTTAAAGCCGGCGAACAGGTTGAAACACGGAGAATTACTCTTTCCGTACATACGGTATATAGAGATCTGATAAAAAGAAAAACGATCTATGAAAAGACCTTCTCAGAGTACGGGGATTATTCATCCACTGGGGATGTAAGTGCCAGAAGAGCAGCTATTGAAGATGCGGTTGAAAAGATTACTGAAGACATTCTTCTTGATACGGTCTCAGGCTGGTGATGTTAATCTTTAATTACAAATAACGGTATAATCGTATGGATGATATAGTACTAATCTCTTATTTTATTGCATTATTTATACTCTTTGTTTTCGGCTGCCATGGCTTTATAATGATTTTTTATTATAACAAATACCGTAATGTAAAACCGGTTTCGAAACCTGCAGATCAATCCGAAAACAGTGTTAAGCCTTTCGTTACTATTCAGCTTCCTTTGTACAATGAGCTTTATGTAGTGGAAAGATTAATAAATAAAGTATGCGAAATTGATTATCCTAAAGAAAGACTCGAAATACAGGTTCTTGATGATTCTACTGATGAAACTTCAATAATCTCAGCCCGCCTGGTGGAGCAAAAAAGAAAAGAAGGGATCGATATCTCATTAATAAAGAGAATAAACCGGAACGGATTTAAAGCAGGAGCTTTAAAGGAAGGACTTAAGACTGCCAAGGGAGAATATATCGCAATTTTTGATGCGGACTTTATTCCTCATAGGGATTTCTTAAAGAAAACTATCCCCTTCTTCTCAGATGAAAAAGTTGGAATGGTTCAAACAAGATGGGAACACCTCAACGGCGATTATTCTCTTTTAACCAAAGCACAGGCGCTGGCGTTGGACGGGCATTTTGTTATTGAACAATCCGTACGAAACAAAGCAGGTTTCTTCATTAATTTTAACGGTACCGGCGGAATCTGGAGAAAAAATTGTATTGAAGAGTCCGGAAACTGGCACGATGATACTCTGACCGAAGATCTCGATTTAAGTTATCGTGCGCAACTTAACGGCTGGAGGTTTGTATTCCTTAAAGATTTTACTTCTCCTGCCGAACTGCCTTCCGAAATAAATGCTTTAAAGAACCAGCAGTTCAGATGGACAAAAGGTGCAATCGAAACTGCAAAGAAGATCCTTCCGCTCGTATGGAAATCAAAGGTTCCATTAAGGATAAAACTCCAGGCAACTTTTCATTTAACAAACAACCTGGTTTTTCCGTTTATACTTTTATCGGCTATTCTGAATGTACCGTTGATCTTTATTAAGAACAGCGGATCTCATGAGGTTTATTTTGCAATCCTTTCACTTTTTGTGCTTGCATTTATCAGCTCATTTATTTTCTACCTTTACTCGCAGAAGGATATCAGGACAGACTGGAGAAAGAAAATTGTTTTATTCCCGCTGTTCATGGCAGGCAGCATGGGTTTTGCAGTAAATAATTCGCGTGCTGTTATTGAAGGCCTGCTGAGCAGGAAAAGTGAATTTGTAAGAACACCTAAATTCATGATGGAGAAAAGTTCAGATTCCTGGAGAGATAAAAAATATATTCCCAATAAGATAGGCTTATCGGTGGTTGTGGAGCTGATTATGGCGCTTTACTGTCTGGTAGGAATCGTATCTTCAATATATTTTGCTGAAATTGCGGCGTTGCCGTTTCAGATATTATTTTTTGTAGGATTTTCGTTTGTATCATTTACATCAATAAAGCATGCTTATTCAAAAAAATTAGCCCGGTAAATTTTTAACAAAATATAATTAGTTTGAGCAGTCAGCAGGAAATATTTTCAAGCAAATTAGTGTATATCTACGAATCGAATAAGAACTCACCGCTCTTTGTTCACGCTGCAGCTGAAGAAATAGATAAGAAAAATATCCACGGAGCAATTGAAATTCTGGAAAACGGGATTAAAAACTATCCGTACTTCCCTCCGGCATATATTACCCTTGCTAAGGCTTATGCACTTTCCGGAAAATATAAATTATCCCTTGATGTATTAAAGACCGGCACAGATTTAATGCATTCAAAAAAAACATATGATTTTTATGTTAGAGAAATTGAAGGAATAAGAAGACATCAGAATTTATACAATGTTAAAGATAAATCGGGGCATGATCAAGAGCTTTCTAGTCTGCAAAATAAGCCGGAAACTGACGAATCTATGAAAGATATTGAAGACAGGCTGGAAGACCTGGCACGTGAAATCTCTTCATCAAAAATATCACCCGGCAGCGATTTTAAACCTGAAGCTGAAAAGAACGATAATTTTCCGGGCGGCAGCATAATTGTCTCCGAAACTCTTGCAAAGATTTATATTTCCCAGGGAGAAATTGAAGAAGCAAAAAAAGTGTTTCTTAAATTGATTCAAAAGCATCCCGACAGGGAAGATTATTACAGAAAAAAAATTGATGAACTGCCCTCCGGCCTTGAAAGTTAAAATAAGAGCATATCCCCTTCTTAAATATTTCTGCTCCCCTTTTCAAGTATGAAAAAATCAAATCAAAAACTAAAGAAGAGTTTTTATACCCGTAATGTTTTAATCGTTGCAAAAGAATTATTAGGGAAAATTATAGTAAAAAGGGACGGCTCAAAAATACTTTCAGGCAGAATTGCAGAGGTCGAGGCATACGACGGTTCGATCGATCAGGCGGCACATACTTTTAGAGGAAAAACGGAAAGAAATAAAATAATGTTCGGAGCAGGGGGATTTCTGTATGTTTATTTTACTTACGGGAACCATTACTGCTGCAATATTGTTACCGGGGAAGAAGGCTCCGGAACAGCCGTTTTGATTAGAGCAGTTGAGCCGTTGACCGGTATTGACATAATGATAAAAAACCGTTTCGGGAGAGATCTATTGAACGAAAAAGAGAAATTTAATCTTACCAGCGGACCCGGCAAATTATGCAGGGCGTTCGCAATTACGATGGATCATTACGGAACTGATCTTACAGGTGATGATATTTATATTCTTAATTCGCCAAAAATAAAGCCGGAAGAGATAGTTGTTTCCAGGAGAATCGGTATTATTAAATCTGTAGATTTACCTTGGAGGTTTTATATAGAAGAAAATCCCTATGTCTCCAAAAAATGATTTCAGCGGAAAAAGTATTGAACCCAAAAATTTATTGATAGTAAGAACCGACCGGATCGGCGACGTTGTTCTATCTCTTCCGCTTGCCGGGATTGTAAAGAAACATTATCCGGAGTGCAAAATTACTTTTCTCCTAAGGGATTATACAAAAAGCCTCGTCGAAAATCATCCTTATATCGATGAGGTAATAATACTTCATGAGTCAAATAAAAAAATATCTTTATTCAGCAATATTAAGGTTACTGCCGCAAAAAAATTTGATTCATGCGTTATTGTTTATCCTACTTTTATTGCAGCCCTTATTATTTTTTTTTCAAGAATAAAAACCAGAATAGGTACCGGCTACAGGTGGTATTCATTTTTATTTAATAAGAAAGTTTATGAGCACAGAAAATATGCACAGAAGCATGAGCTTGAATATAATATAAATCTACTGCAGCATTTCGGGATATATGAAAAAGCAGATTACGGCAGCATAAACTTCAATATTAAAATTAATGATGGAAGTCTGCAGAAGGTTAAAAAATTATTAATAGATTATGAAATTAAACCCGGAGTACCTCTCTTCATTATTCATCCGGGAAGCGGCGGAAGCTCAATTAATTTTCCGCCGGAAAAATTTAAGGAATTGATCAATTTAATGGACTCTAAACTTAATGCACAAATAATTGTTACAGGATCGGAAAATGAAAAAGATTTATGCGGCAGGCTTATAATTAATGAAAAAATAAAAAATTTTGCCGGCTTATTGGATCTTTCGGAACTTATTGCTTTAATCAGCAGTTGCTCGATTTTTATATCCAATTCTACCGGACCGATTCACATTGCAGCCGCACTGGGTAAATACACAATCGGATTTTATCCCAACCTGCTCGCTTGCTCTGCTAAAAGGTGGGGACCATATACGGAGAAAAGAGCTATTTTTGCTCCGGATAAAACGTGTTCAGACTGCCGCAGGGAACAGTGCAGCAGCGAAGACTGTATGAATACCATTAAGGTGACTGATGTCTTTGTTCAAATTGAAAAAATTTATAAGTTTATTACAAATATTGGAGAATTGAATGTACAAAACATTTAAACACCTCTTTTGGAGGTTTAGTGTTTTTACCGTTGGGTTGATCATTATCTTCTTTGCTGTTCAAATAAAAACTGCCG
>CAYSGP010000164.1:0-4679 GCA_964430095.1 uncultured Ignavibacteriaceae bacterium | reverse complement strand
AGGAATAATTGCTTTGTTTATCCCAATAATATCAATGCTGGTTATCGGCTTGGTGCTTGTAACTTTTTTTTACTTCAGATCAAAAGAAAGACAGCTCCTGATTGAAAAAGGAATGGAAGCCCAGGCAATCAAAGAACTTTATGCAGGGAAAAAGGATCCTTATTTGCTGCTGAAATTCGGGATAATAATAGTCGCATTCGGTTTAGGATTAGGAATAGGGTTGATACTGCAGGACAGTACAATGGAAGATTATTACGTTCCTTTGTTCTTATTTGTAATGACCGGGATAGGATTTATCACCGCAAGTCTTACCGCAAAGAAATTAGAATCTAAGGGATAATTAGGAAAGAAGTGTAAGTTCAGGTTCAAGTTCAAGATCAAGATTGTAATCCTGAACTTACACCGAATCTCTTAATCACCTTGCTCTTCCAGCCATCTTTCTGCATCAATTGCAGCCATGCAGCCGGAGCCTGCGGCAGTAACTGCCTGCCTGTAAGATTTATCCGCAACATCTCCAGCAGCAAAAACTCCGTCAATGTTTGTTTTTGCAGTACCCGGCTTAATTTTTAAATAGCCTATTTCATCCATATCGAGTATGCCTTTAAATAATTCAGTATTCGGTTTATGGCCGATTGCTACAAATAAACCATCGGCATCTATTTTTTCGGCCGATAAATTTTTTGTATCCTGGATTATTACACCGGTCATTGTTTTTCTGCCGTTTTCTTCTTTGCCGAGAATTTCTTTTACAACTTTATTGGTTAGAAATTTGATTTTAGGATTCTTCTTCGCACGATTGGTCATAATCTTTGAAGCTCTAAATTCCTCACGCCGGTGAATCACAACTACTTCAGATGCAAACTTTGTTAAATAGTTGGCTTCTTCCATCGCCGTATCACCGCCTCCTATTACCAGCACTTTCTGATTTTTAAAAAAGAAACCGTCGCATGTTGCGCATGCCGATACACCGTATCCCATAAATTTCTTTTCACTCTCGAGACCAAGTAATTTTGCCGATGCTCCCGTAGAGATAATTACAGCATCCGCATAAATAACTTCATCGTAGGATTTTAATGTAAATGGTCTCTTTGAAAAATCAACTTGAGTAATCTCTTTAAAAAAAGATTTTGCTCCGAAACGCTGTGCCTGCTTCCGCATAATATCCATTAATTCCGGACCATTGATTCCACTTTCAAACCCTGGATAGTTTTCAACCTCTGTCGTTATTGTTAATTGTCCTCCCGGTTGAAGCCCTTCAAAAATAACGGGATTAAGATTTGCCCTGGCATTATACAGCGCGGCAGTTAATCCCGCCGGGCCCGAACCTATTATTGCTACCTTATGATGATTATTATTCTGATTATCCGACATTTTCACTCCTTAAATTCAGAAAATTTATTCCCCTAAAATAGGATATCTATTCAAATGGTTAAACTTCTTTTTATCATATTAGATTACAAAATTACCGATGGGATTCAAAAAAGGGATAATAACTTAAATTTTTGAGTTAAAATAAAAATTATTCTTTTACAAAAGAAGCATTTCTTTTTAAACCGGAAAGCTTTGCCCTTTTAACCGGGCTCTGTCTGAATTTCTCACGGAATTCCGTTTCATTTATTTCAAGAATTTCTTTCAAACGGAATTCTTTATTCGATTCTTCAGATGAAAAATCCTTTACAGTTGTTTCTTTAGCAAATTTTTTATTCCACGGACAAACATCCTGGCAGATGTCGCATCCGAAAATCCAGTTATCCATCTTCCCCTTAAATTCTTCCGGTATTTCATTTTTATTTTCAATAGTTAAATAGGAAATGCATTTGGAAGCATCCACCAGATATTCTTCTACTATTGCGTTTGTGGGACAGGCATCTAAGCATGCAGTACATGACCCGCAGGAATCATCTGCCGGTATGGAATATTTAAATTCGAAATTTGTAATAATATTTGCAATAAAAAACCAGCTGCCGTATTCCCTGTTTATTACATTTGTATGTTTTCCCATCCACCCTATGCCTGCTTTTGCAGCCCATGCTTTATCCATAACCGGGCCTGTATCAATATAAAACCTGGATTGAAATTCAGGATCAATGGATATTAAATCATCTGTCAGCTTATCAAGCTTTTGATTAATTACGAGATGATAATCCTTTCCCCATGCATACCTGGAAATTTTCCCATTCAATTTATCTTTTGTAAAATCTCCTTTTCGATAATAATTTATTCCAAGAGAAATTATGCTTTTTGCATCCGGGAAAATTTTTGTCACATCTCTTTTTTTATCCAGATTATTTTCCATGTATTTCATGCCGGAATGATAACCTCTTGAAATCCATTCAAGAAGATTTTCATATTCGTTTGTTAAATCGCGGACAGGCGCAAACCCAATCAGATTAAATCCCAATTCCTTCGCCTTAGTTATCACTATTTCATTTGTTATTTTATTCACCATTTAAATTCTTTTTTATTCACCTTCACGAAAATTTTTTCATCTATAATCTTCACCGCATATTGATCCAATCCTCTGCTGCCGGCGGGAGTTTTTCCTGTCCTCAGGTCGAACATCCAGCCGTGTGCAGGACAAACGACGTATCCGTTTTCCAAAAAACCGTCATATATTAAAGCAGTATGCTGATGGGGACAGATATTGCTTAAAGCGAAAACATCATTGTTTAATTTGAAAACAGCTATTTCCGTTTCATCGACAATAAATCTTTTCCCCTGGGCTTCGTTCAAATCATTGATTGAACAAAGCTCTGTAAATCCTTCAAGTTCTTTTTCAATCAATTGATTTGAGCTTCTCTTTAATTTTATATCCTTTTTCCGATCTCTCGACAACAGCTGCCGGGCTGTATGGATCATGCTCAAAAAATAATTTCCAATCTTTTTCCGCCGCCATGTTCAATATTTTCTTTTTTTCTGCGAGTGTAACAAGCGGCTGAAGATCATAACCCATTATATACGGCAGACTAATATGTGTGGTTGTCGGAAATAAATCCGCACAATAGAGAATTGTATTACCGGCATCTTCTATCTTGACAAGCTGCTGTCCGAATGTATGTCCGTTTATTTCAATTAATTCAATTTCATCGTCAAATTTTTTTTCATTATTCGTAAAGCACAGCACACCTGTCTCCTTCAGAGGAAAAAAGTTCTCTTTTAAATAACTTCCTTTATCTCTATCTGTCGGATTGACTGCCCAATCGAAATTTTTTTTGCTGATGTGGTATGCTGCATTTGGAAATGCCGGCATTAACTTGCCGTCCAAAGTTTTTGTGGATCCCCCGGTATGATCGAAATGAAGATGAGTCAGAATAACATCGGTAATATCTTCCGGCTTTAAATTTATATTCAGTAAAGATTTTTCGAGTGAATATTCATTCTGATCAATCCCATATATTTCTTTGAATTTTTCATCCCATTTAGTTCCCATTCCGGTATCAATTAGAATATTTTTCGAATCCGATTTCAGCAGCAGATTTCTGGTCGCCAGCTTGATGCGGTTTTTTTCATCCGCAGGATTGGATTTTTCCCACAAGGGTTTAGGAATTATTCCGAACATTGCACCCCCGTCCAATGCGAAAAACCCCGATTCGATAGTATGAAGATTATATTTTCCGATTCTCATAGATTGTTTAAATAAATAATAAAAATTAAGCAAGAAATAAGAGAGGTGAAAGGAATGAAATCAAGTACAGAAAGTAGTGCGGTTATTTGAGTTTTTTAAATCGAAACTATGTTTGCTGTAAATATCTCATCAATCTTTTTAAACATCTCCGGGAATTTCTGCAGCACCTGCATACCGATTAATTGCGCTGCATCTTCATAAGGCAGAATAGTTGTATTAATTGTCAGATGATAAAGGAGCGGGTCATCAATATTTTTATTGAAATAAGTCATCAGATAGTTTTTCCTTGCCGCATCATCTTTTTTAATGAATTCAATAGACTTGGTTCTGTCGAGCTGGTAATATTCCTGCACATGCTTAATTCTATCCTCCATTGAAGCGACAAGCCTTACATGAAAGCTGTTTTTTAAACGGGCTGTAATAATGTTTCCTCCTCTGCCGATAATAATAACATTTCCGGTTTGTCCAAGCTGGAGAATCGTACGTGTTGTTTTATGGATCAAATCCCAGATCCCAGGCTGTCCGCCTAACAATTCATTAGCCATGGAGATAATCGCGGAATATTTTTTCTCTTCCATCACCTCCGCAAGCTGATGAGGGAGTTTATAATCTTCAAGAACTTTCTCTATTAAATTTTTATCAAACACGGTCCACTGAGGTGAATTTTCTTTTTTAAAACCATCAAAAAATTTTATCAGAGCTTCGCTTATTTTATCTGCACCTGCTCCTGTCTGGCGGGATAGTGTTATGCAAGGACCCCAATATAGTTTTTTATCTTCAGAAAATTTATGGTGGGATTCAAAGTAATTTTTTGCTTTTTCAAATGCCCCTTTTGTCAACATTTTATCAGCTCCTTTCTCTTTAGTTAATTTTTATTTAACTAATTGAAAGTTAAATTACGCTATAATATAGTTCTTTAAAAGATCATTGGAAAGAGGAAGGAATAATAAACTCAGATGCTGCTAAAAACGAAAAAGGATCCTGTGCACAAGATCCTTTTCGTTCCCCTAGCTTTTATATTAATACCCCATTTTTTTATATACCCCGTTTCATA
>CAYSGP010000163.1:0-5238 GCA_964430095.1 uncultured Ignavibacteriaceae bacterium | reverse complement strand
TTTTTACCAGATTTTTTCCAATATCCCGGAAGGAGCTGCACATTCGATTCATACCAATTTGATAAGGCTCGGAAGAGAAATATGCAGACCGTCCAAACCTCTATGCAATGTTTGTCCCCTGAGAAAAATCTGTCTTTATCCGTATAAGAATAATTCCAGTTCTGTTCCTTCCGGGGAAAATAATTTTCTGCTTCTTGATAATATTTTTTAAAAGATCTTAATAAAATAATGCCGTTCTACTCACTGAATCTTATATTGATTTTATTTAATTTTGATAAAAACAAGAAACTGGTAAAATGAAAAAAGCAGTCATTACACATGCTAGAAGAACCCCAGTAGGATCTTTAGGAGGAAGCTTATCCTCATTCACCGCACCGCAGCTCGGAAGTTTCGCCATAAAAGCAATTCTTGAACAATCCCAAATAGATCTAAATCTGGTTGACGAAGTAATAATGGGTAATGTATTAACGGCGGGATTAGGGCAGGCACCGGCTAGGCAAGCTGCTTTATTTGCAGGACTTCCGGAAAAAACCGAGTGTCTTACAATAAATAAAATGTGCGGAAGCGGCTTGAAGGCAGTAATGCTTGCACAGCAGGCAATTTTAAATGGAGATGCCGAAATTATAATTGCAGGCGGTCAGGAAAGCATGAGCAATGCCCCGTATCTTCTTCAGAATGCAAGAAGCGGCTACCGTTTGGGAAACGGAGAATTAATTGATTCAATGATTAAAGACGGATTATGGGACGTTTATAATGATATCCATATGGGAAGCTGCGCCGAAGCTTGTGCAAAAGAATTTTCCTTTACAAGGAAAGAACTGGATGAATTTGCAGTATGCTCTTATAAAAGAGCACTGGAAGCTCAAAAAGCAGGCAAGTTTGATGATGAGATAGTAAAAATACATGTCAAGATTAAAGGAGGGGAGACGATTATTGATAAAGATGAAGAGCCAGGCAAAGTTAATTTTGATAAAATACCTTCACTGAAGCCTGTCTTTGATAAAAACGGAGTTGTTACTGCAGCTAACGCATCCAGCATCAATGATGGTGCGGCAGCCCTGCTTATCATGAGCGACGAAAAAGCGAAAGAATTGAATTTCACACCTCTTGTAGAGCTTAGCGCGCAAGGTTCTTCAGCAAAAGCGCCGATTCAATTTACTACGGCACCGGCTGATGCCATCCAAAAGGTCATAAAGAAAGAGGGTTTGAAAACTGAAGATATTGATCTTTTTGAGATAAATGAGGCATTTGCAGTAGTTTCACTGGCTGTGAATAAACTATTAAATTTAGAGCAATCGAAAGTAAATGTAAACGGGGGAGCCATTGCAATCGGGCATCCGATTGGAGCAAGCGGAGCAAGAATTCTAGTTACGTTGATCCATGAAATGAAAAAAAGGAATTCCAAGTATGGCCTCGCTGCTCTCTGCATTGGAGGCGGTGAAGCTTCTGCTCTAATTGTAAAGAATCATTCTTAAAGGTTTTATGGAAATAAATAAAGTTTCTGTAATCGGAGGCGGTACCATGGGTAATGGTATTGCCCATGTTTTCGCGTTAAAAGGATTTAACGTAAACCTTGTTGAACTTAACAAGGAATTAGCAGATAAAAGTATTAAAAATATTTCTGCAAATATGGATAGGCAGGTAAAGAAAGGAATAATTACAGATGATGAAAAAGCTCAGGCAATTAAAAGGGTAACTTTAATTGCCGATATAGATTTAATACCTCCCGATTCCGATATTCTAATCGAAGCTGTTTATGAGAATAAAGAAGCTAAGTTAGCTATTTTCAATAAATTAGAGAAAATAATAAAACCGGATTCTATTTTTTGTACGAACACTTCTTCTATCTCAATAACCGAGCTGTCATCTGCATGCAGACCTGATAAATTTATCGGGATGCATTTTATGAATCCTGTGCCTGTTATGAAATTAGTTGAAATTATTAGGGGTTATTCTACCAGTGATCTCACATTTAATGCTGTTAAAGATATTACCATTAAGCTGGAAAAAATACCTGTTGAAGTGGCTGATTTCCCTGGCTTCATTTCAAACAGGATCCTTATGCCCATGATTAACGAAGCAATTTTTGCTTTAATGGAAAATGTTGCTTCTGCAGAAGACATTGATACTGTTATGAAACTGGGAATGAGTCATCCTATGGGTCCTTTAACACTTGCAGATTTCATAGGCTTGGATGTCTGTCTTTCAATAATGGAAGTGCTGTACGAAGGATTTAACGATTCAAAATACAGACCTTGTCCGTTATTAAAGAAGATGGTTGCAGCAAATAAGTTAGGAAGAAAGACAGGCGAAGGATTTTTCAAGTACGAATATTAAAGTGCATAGAGCATAGAGAGCATTTTAATTGTAAGAGTGGTACATCGAAAACAACTATTGTCGATTGTCCGATAATATATATTATGTAAACTTGGATATTATCTTATTTAGGATTCAAAGATCGCCGAAATAAATAATTTAGGATCAAAATCCTGCAGATCATCTATCCCTTCCCCGACTCCTATATACTTCACAGGAATCTTCTGCTTAGCACAAATCTGGAATACAACTCCGCCTTTTGCCGTTCCGTCTAATTTTGTAATTACTAATCCGTTAATGTTCGTTACTTTAGAAAACTCTTCTGCCTGTACAAGTGCATTCTGACCAGTTGTTCCGTCTAACACCAGGAGAGTTTCATTAGGAGCATAAGGAGCAACCTTGCTCAGAACTTTCTTAATCTTCTTAAGTTCTTCCATCAGATTAGCCTTGTTGTGAAGACGGCCTGCAGTATCGATTAAAACTATGTCATATTTCTCATTAATGGCATTCTGAACAGTATCAAAAGCTACTGATGAAGGATCGGAGCCTTTTTCTTTTTGAACAATCTCCGCACCTGCTTTCTTCGCCCAGATATCAAGTTGCTCACCGGCTGCAGCGCGGAAAGTATCTGCAGCCCCTAAAAGCACTCTTAAACCTTTATTGCGGAAATTATAAGCTAATTTTCCGATTGTAGTGGTTTTCCCGGTACCGTTTATGCCTACAACCAGAATAACATACGGCTTGAATTTAAAAACGTCGTTGTCCCCGGGAATTCCATCGATATTTAATATGGATTCTAATTCATTTTTTATAATGCCCACTAAATTATCATAGCTTCTGCTTTTTTCCTCCTTAAAACTAATCCTTGCTTTGTCAATAATTTTTACTGCAGTATCATATCCGATATCTGATGTAATGAGGATTTCTTCCAGCTCCTCAAGAGTTTTCTCATCAACAACAGCTCTGCCGGTTATGGTTTCATTAATTTTCTTAACCAGCTTATCTCTGGTCTTAGATAAACCGGTTTTTAATTTATTCAGGTTAATATTGTTAAACAGACTCATAATTCTTCTTCTTTAAAAATTCAAATGCTCTAACTATATAAGCAATCAATGAACTTACTATTAAAATAATGCTCAATCCGTAAAATGATAAAAACAGAACTTCATTTCTATTAACCTGCAGAACTATTAAAAGAATTACTATTCCGATAATGATTACGGTGAACTTACCTAACGCATTTGAAGGCAATACTTTATTTATCTTTAATGAAAGTAAAATACCTCCGATAAAAATCATTAAATCTCTGCCGATAATAATTAAAAAATAATACAATGGAATTTCTCCCATCATAAAAAGCTTAACGATAATTGCTCCGACAGCTATTTTATCAGCAAGTGGATCAATAATTTTCCCGAATTCTGTAACCTGCTTGAATTTCCTTGCTAAGTACCCATCAAGAATATCGGTGCCGGCAGCAAATAAACATAATCCGAAGATATAATACCTCATATTGCCGTAATGAATATCATCCAGCATAATCCAGAAAGGTACCGCAAGAAGTAATCTGAAAAAGCTGATGAAATTGGAAATTGTAAATATTTTAGATAATTGAATCATTATTTTATAACAGCAAATTTGCCGATTTTTTCATCAATTTCATTGTTTGAATCATCCATTTGTACGATTCTGAACAAATAAATACCGCTGGAGATAAGTTCTCCGTTTTCATTTTTAAGGTCGTATTGAAGTCCTCCGCTGCCGTTTGTTCCTTCTAAATCCGCTACCCGCATTCCGGTGAGTGTCCAAATAGAAATTTTAACCTTCGGCGGCAGATTTGCAAATGTTAACTCTCCTTCTCCCCCGTTTATTTTTACGGGGCTCGGGTAAACATAAAGCCCGGAAAGATTCTGTGCAGAACCTGTCAGCAAAATATAACTTCCCGCGCCGGAATTTATCTGTATGTTCCCGGAAGATGAGGATGATTTTAGGTTTTCAATTCTTAGTCTGTATTCCCGTCCGACAGAACCGACTGGTTTCTGCCCTGCCAAATTCAAATAAATTATTTTTTTATCGGTTTGATCAACACTGATATTTGTAACTGCATTTCCAGGTTCAAAATTATAATTAACAGGATCGGAAGCGGAAGCTTCATCCACCTCAAGATTAAACTGAACTTTTACCAAATACGGATTTATTATTTCATGATTTGATACAAAAAACTCTGGCACAGCCGAAATGGAATCCACAAAGAATGATACCGTATCATTTTTTACCGGTGAATTATATAAATCTTTTAAACTAATAATTCTTAAATGATTAAGACCTGCCGGCAAATTTCCTGAAAATGAAACTAAGTAGGAATATTCATTTGAGGGTGAAATTGAATTGGGAAAACCGAAATTAAGAACTTCAAATGAATTCAGATTTTCGATCGTTGTTTTTATTTTTTCGGTAAACGATATTTCGACGGAATTCCGGCTTTTGCTTTCAATCTTGTTTATTTCAGCAGGCTTATGAGAATATACTTTTACTATTTGGCTGAAGTCTGATAAAGGTTCCGGCTTGCCCGGATCTGAAGCCTTTACTGCATAAAAATAATTATTAGGGATCGAAATATTCTTGTCGAAATACTCATTAGCAGAAATAGAATCTACAAGGATAAGGTTCTGCGCATTATCGCCTTTGTAAATGTAAAACATACTCCCTTCCCCGCTCCAGGCTAGTCTGATCTGAGCTGAATCAATATTATACCCGGTCAAATTAAAAGGCGCTGAGGTTTTGGATGAACTGTTAAACTCAATAAAATTAATTCCGCTGCTAGCGGGGAAAGCGATTTCTTTAATGCCATTTAAATTTAAATCGCTTACCAGGATAGAGCCGGAATTAATATTTTCTTTATAGGAAATAATTGAAGTATTC
>CAYSGP010000162.1:0-2701 GCA_964430095.1 uncultured Ignavibacteriaceae bacterium | reverse complement strand
GAAAATGACTTCTACGAAGTTAAAAATTTAATTTCTAAGCACCTTGAGTATACGGGCTCAAAAAGAGCAAAACAGATTCTAGATAGCTGGGATGAGGAGAAAAACAGTTTCTGGAAGGTAATGCCAGGAGAATACAAAATTGCTCTGCAGAAACTGGAAGAGGAAAAGGCTTCTGAAACCTCGTCTGAATTGCAGAACCGCAGCAGTAAAGAGATAGAAGCGGAGGCAGCTAATGGGTAAACCAACCGGATTTAAGGAATATAAAAGATCTAAACCCCGGATTGATCCTGTTGATAATAGAATCAAACACTATAAGGAATTTGAGCATTCATTTACGCATGAGCAGGCAAAAATTCAAGGTGCAAGATGTATGGATTGCGGTATTCCGTTTTGCCACGGAGATACCGGCTGCCCTGTTCAAAATTATATACCTGAATGGAATGACCTGGTTTACAGGGATCACTGGAAGGAAGCATTGGAAAATCTTCATTCAACTAATAACTTTCCCGAATTTACAGGAAGACTTTGTCCTGCTCCCTGTGAAAGCGCCTGTGTGCTCGGAATAAATGATCTTCCGGTTACTATAAAATCGATAGAACGCGCAATTATTGACAGAGGATTTCAGGAAGGCTGGGTAATTCCACGGCCGCCTAAATCATTATCAGGCAAAAAAGTTGCAGTTGTGGGAAGCGGACCCGCTGGTCTGGCTGCAGCTCAGCAATTAGCCCGGGCTGGACATTTGGTGACTGTGTATGAAAAAAATGATAAACCCGGCGGTCTGCTCCGGTATGGGATTCCCGATTTTAAACTTGAAAAATGGATTATTGACAGACGCTTGGAGCAGATGAAAGCTGAAGGAGTTGTGTTTCAGACTAATACTAATATTGGCGTAACTTTACCTGCAGAATATCTTTTAATAAACTTTGATGCAGTTATTTTAGCTGGAGGCAGTGAGAAGCCCAGAGATATTCAAATTCCGGGAAGAAATCTTAAGGGAATTTATTTTGCAATGGAATTTCTTCCCCAGCAGAATAAAGTAAATGCGGGAGAAAATATAAAAAATCAAATTACTGTGAAAAATAAGGATGTTATAATAATCGGCGGAGGCGATACCGGCTCGGATTGTGTCGGGACATCAAACAGACAGGGAGCAAAATCAATAACTCAGCTCGAAGTTCTGCCGCAGCCGCCTACAACCCGTGATTATTCTACTCCGTGGCCTAATTGGCCATTAATACTCCGTACTTCCTCCAGTCATGAGGAAGGAGTTAACCGGAAGTGGAGCATAAACACAAAAGAGTTTAAGGACAACGGGAAAGGTGAAGTTTCAGCATTGTTGTGCAATGAAGTAAAATTTGAAGGAGGCAAGTTCATTGATCTGCCTGATAGCGAGTTTGAATTAAAGACAGATTTAGTTCTAATAGCTGCCGGATTCGTTCATCCTTTACATGAAGGATTACTGGACCAGTTAAAGGAAAAAGGACTTGAGCTGGATGCGAGGGGGAATGTTAAAGCGTCTTATGGAGATTTCCCCGATCCCTATAAAACTTCAATTAAAAAAGTATTTGCTTGCGGAGATATGAGAAGAGGGCAATCCTTAATAGTCTGGGCAATTGCCGAAGGAAGAAAATGTGCAGAGTCTGTTCATAGAAGCCTAATGAAAGTGAAGCATGAAAGTATGGCTGTGGGTTCTTCGGTGAGGCCAATGTCAATAAATTAAAAAAAATGAACCTTCCGTTTGTTTAAAACATTCCTTCACTATAATTTTGCTCAAAAGCTAATTTTAACTTTTGGGTAAAATCTATGTTTGTTTATAAAAAAAAGATAAATTTTTTTGACTGCGACCCGGCAGGAATATTGTTCTACGCCCGGGTCTATGAACTCTGCCATTCAGCTTATGAAGCAATGATTGAAACATTCAATTTGATTGAGGATTATTGGGCAAATGAAAATTACGTTGTACCTATAATTTCAAGTACAGCAAAGTACAGCAAACCAATTAAATATGGGGAGGAAATTACAGTAGAAATAAATGTCGCACAGCTTAAAAAATCCTCATTCGAACTGCAGTATGATTGTAAAAACAAAAAAGGGGAGAATTGCGTTAATGTTAAAACTGTTCATGTTTTTCTTAATAAAAAAAACTGGTCTAAAATCGAAATGAGTAAAAATCTAAGTGAGAAATTTTCTAAATTTTTGAATGAGAATAATCCCAAGTAGCACAATTCTTCAATGTACTTGATTTTGTTATTGTAATTAAAATTCCAAATAATTATTCCTGCCTGTATCTATTTTGCCTCACAGCATATCTCAAAAAGATTCCGGATACTATATTGAGCAAAAAATTTTGACAGTTAATGAATCAATTGTTAAATCAAGGCCGTCAGGCATTATCTGCCGGCGAATGGGAACTGGAAGTTTTAAATTTGATTGCTGAAGGTAGAAATAATGAGGAGATCGCAGAAAAGCTTTTCCTTAGCATACGTACAGTTGAGAAACATCTTACAAATATTTACCAGAAACTGGGAATCTCGGGTAAATCAGCTAGGGCATTTGCAGCTTCCTACTCAATAAAGAATAATTTAAGTGCTGTTGAAAAATAAGGAATCGTTCCATCCTATAATTTTATTAACTAAAGATATTTTTGAAAAATACGTATAACCCAATGTAAAAATACGTAGTACCCCTGATTTATAGATTT
>CAYSGP010000161.1:0-3075 GCA_964430095.1 uncultured Ignavibacteriaceae bacterium | reverse complement strand
GTCTAATAAAGAATTTTATTTTTTTGATTTAAAAATATATTCTGCAATTTCATTCAGCGGTGCTACCCAGATTTCCTTTTCATTCTCGTTCAAAAAATGCAGAAGCTTGCTGTGTGCTTCCAAAGAAACATTAATATTATGCTCTCCCCCCACTCCGTGGAACAAAAAAACCAGAAGGGCTTTTTTGCTAATTGCTTCTTTAACCAATTCAATAAGTTCATCGCCGGATTGCCCGTTGACTATATAGGAACCGATATCAAATAGATCTATCTCATTTTTGCTTTGCATTTTCGCCTGGATGCTTCGTGCCCCGGTGAACTGATCTTTAATCGCATCTACATACGATGAATTCCCTGCCGATTTATCTCCGCATGGATAAGCAAATGTTCTTTTAGTTTTGCCGTCCAGTATATTCAAAAGAATGTTCATCATTTTTATCTCATCAGCCATTCGCTCTACGGAATATATGGTAAGATCGTATTCGGGATTTACCCATTCTCTGCCCGGCGCCTTTCCTTCACACGGATGAAATAAGGTATGGTTTCCAAGCTCATTTCCTTTTTCCGCAGCTGCTTTCCAATCATTTAATCGTTCACGTAAACCGGGAAAATATCCCGTTAAGTAAAATGTCGCTCTGAAGCCAAGAGAATCTAACAGAGGAATTACTTTGTCTAAATGCACATTAAGTACATCATCATAAGTTAAGGAAACCGCGCATGTTTTATTTTGCCATAAGCTGTCTTGTGCAATAAGAATATTCCGTGAGAAAATTAAAAGTAAAACCGTCAGGAAAATTTTTAATGAAAACATTGATAAAATTATGCGGAATGATTTGTTCATTTCCATCCATCACTTTCATAATAGGTTTTGAAAAAAAATGGTATGCTGCTTCCAGTAAAAAAATAATGATGATTCCGAATATCTTCAGAAGTCTTTTCTAAATTACAAAATTCCGGTAAATTTTGTTACTAGATCAGAATGATCCTCGGAAAGATGGGGAATACAAATTTAAAACGAATGTAAAAAAGATTTTCCTTAACAGAATGTATTTTTTAAACCGCTAAAGGATTTGTCTTCATTATAACCTCAACCAGATTTTGAACTCTGAAAGGTTTAACGATGCAGTCGTCCAATCCGGCTTCAATATACTTTTCATGATCTTCTTTTATGGAATTTGCTGTAACCGCTATAATACGGGGTGTCCGTTCCGGAAATAGTTTTTTAATTTCAACTGTTGCAGTCACGCCGTCCATGCGCGGCATTTGAATATCCATAAATATCAGATCATAAGTATTGTTCTTTACTTTTTCTAATACTTCCAATCCATTGACAGCAGTATCAGCCTTATACCCGATTTTTTCCAGCATGGTTACTGCAACTTTCTGATTTGAAAAGTTATCCTCTGCAAGAAGAATTCTCAGAGGATGTTTCATCCCGATTTCAGTGTCAAAATGCTGAACATTTAATTCGGTTCTTTTGATTTCTTTGCTATAAGGTTTAAGTACAGCAGATATGGTTTTATAAAGCTGGGCAAGCTTTACAGGTTTAGTTAAAACCGCATCAAAGTTTGAGAAATCCATTTTTCTGTCGTTATATGAATAAGATGAGAGAAGTATCAGCGGGATTTTAGAACTGGATTGTATCTTTTTAATTTCTGATGCGAGCTTTAATCCATCCATTAAAGGCATATGATAATCCAAAACTGCCAGATCAAAATTAATCCCTTCCCTTAAAAGCTCAAGCGCCAGCATTCCTGATTCGGTAGAAACCGACTGCATTCCGAATGTTTTCAGCTGCTGCTTTAAAATGTCCCTGTTTGCTTTATTATCATCCACAATTAATACTCTTTTATCCAGTAATCCGTCTATATCCGTAGTTAAAACTTTTTCCTCGGAAAGTTCAGCTTGGATAGTAAAATGGAATGTCGATCCTTCTCCCGGTATTCCTGTACTCTCTATCCAAATCTGTCCCCCCATTAACTCCGTTAATTGCTTGCAGATTGCCAGGCCGAGACCTGTCCCGCCGTATTTGCGTGTTGTAGAGGCGTCCACCTGGGTAAAAGATTGAAATAATTGACTTTGCCGATCAAGTGGTATTCCGATACCGGTATCTCTTACTGCAAAATGAAGTATACATGAATGGTTATCTTTCAGTTGAGATGAGATTGAAACAATCACTTCACCCTTGTCGGTGAATTTAACAGCGTTGCTTAATAAATTAACAACTATTTGGCGAACGCGTGCCTCATCCCCAATAATCTTAGAGCTGATATTGTTCTCGAATGAATAACCGAGCTCCAGGTTTTTATTTGCAGCCCTCGGCGCAAGGGTATCAAGACATTCCTCAATGCATCCTCTGAGATCAAATGTCTTTTTATCAAGTTCTATTTTGTTTGCTTCAATCTTTGAAAAATCCAGGATATCGCTTATTATTTTCAGAAGGGATTCGCCATTTTTAATAATTATATCGAGGTATTCCCGCTGCTCATCATCTAAATTAGAATCAAGCAGTATCTCTGACATCCCGATTACACCGTTCATGGGCGTTCTTATCTCATGACTCATGTTTGCAACAAATTCAGACTTCAGCTTTACTGCCAGCAAAGCCTCTTCCCGTGCTCTGATAAGTTCTTTGGCCTGTTCACTCAGCAGTCTTGATTGTTCTTCAGCCTTCTCTTTTGCCAGAAGAAGTTCCCCGGCATACTTTTCCAGTTCTCTCTGCGCTTTTTCAAGCTTGTTCGCTCTTTCTTCCGAGATTTCATATAACCGGGCATTTTCTATTACCAGCGGATCAAAACCATCTCCATTGAATTCATCTTGATCTACAACATCGTATTGTGCAATGGTCACTCTTTTTTCCATGTCAAAAGTTTTTTTCAGCAGCCTGAGCTTTTTCTTATGTCTGTCGGCTAAATAAAATAAGCAGAGATTTAACGGGCATGAGAGAAACGGATTATCCGTCATGTCCTGCAATGTTTTATAAGCATCCAGCAGATAGAGATCATGCCAGATGTATATTTGGCTTTGCTCTGCAGGCAAAACCTCCAGCTTTTCCGTAAATCCGTTTTTGGCAAAT